>CANNNN010000127.1 GCA_947506075.1 Methylococcaceae bacterium | reverse complement strand
GTATTGCTCAGCAAGGCCCGACCCTGTTCGGCATTGGTGCCTTCCAGGCGTACCACCACCGGTACCGTCACATGAACCTGTTCAATCGCGGCCAAAATGCCAGCCGCGATAATGTCGCACTGCACGATGCCGCCGAAAATATTCACCAAGACCGCCTTGACACTGTGATCCGACAGGATCAGCTTAAACGCTTCGCAGACTTTTTCAATACTGGTGCCACCGCCGACATCAAGAAAATTGGCCGGTTGCCCGCCTTTCAGTTTGACCAGATCCATGGTCGCCATCGCCAGACCCGCACCATTGACCATGCAGCCGATATTGCCGTCCAGCGTGATGTAATTCAGCCCGAATTGCTCGGCCTTGTTTTCTTTTTCATCTTCCTGTTCGGGGTCCTTCATCTCCTTTATATCGGGATGCGCAGCCACCGCGTTATCATCGAAATTGATCTTCGCATCCAGCGCCATCAATTCGCCGCTGCAAGTTTCTATCAACGGATTGATTTCAATCTGGCTCGCGTCCTTGTCCAGAAACAAGTCGTACAAGCCCTGCATAATTCCCCCCAAAGCCTTGATCTGTGAACCTTTAAGGCCCAAGGCATAAGCGACTTTTCGGCATTGATAGCCTTGCAAGCCTGCGGCAGGATGGACCGGCACCGAGATAATCTGTTCCGGAGTTTCGTGCGCAACGGTTTCTATATCCATGCCGCCGGCTGCCGAGGCGATAAAAATAATGCGCTCAGTACCTCTATCGACCAGTACGCTCAGATATAATTCGCGTTTGATCGGATAGATTTTTTCTATCAATAGCGAATTAATCGGCAAGCCTTCGGCTCCGGTCTGGTTGGTCACCAGACGCTTGCCAAGCATCTCCCGGCTAAACTCGGCCACTTCAGTCAGCGTCTTTGCCAGCTTTACGCCGCCGACTTTGCCGCGACCGCCTGCATGAACCTGGGCTTTAACCACCCAACCGTCACCGCCCAGTTCTTGAGCAATCTGTTCTGCGCTTTCAGGACTTGTCGCCTGCTTACCTTCAGGCACAGGTATCGCATAATGCAAAAACAACTGTTTGGCCTGATACTCATGTATATTCATTGCTTACTCCTGGATAGACCGGCTACATCCGGCGGGTATTTTTCACACGCAGACAACAACTTAATGCTACGATTAATCTTTAAAAATCGTAGGTTAATAGACCTTATTGAGCATTTTAACGAAGTCCCTGCAAAACGCCATTCTAAAAACCAACATGTCGAAAAATACCAGCGATACCATCTTTCCCTGCCCCTTCTCCAAAGGTTACGGCATTCCTGCCCAACAAGCCTGGTTATTGCTAAAAGTTTTTTTAGGCTATCGACTTATCCTGGCCGGTTTGTTTGTCGCGTTGTATTACAGTAATACAAATTCTTCATTACTTGGCACTTACGACAGCCAATTATTTATCTACAGTAGCCAAAGTTATTTAATCCTGTCCCTCCTATCCGGTCTCTGCATAGCCTGGCGGCTGACCAGCTACACCACACAAGCGCAACTGCTGATTTTTACCGACATACTGATACTCACACTGATCATGCATGCCTCCGGCGGCATTAACAGCGGCATGGGCACCCTGCTGGCTGTATCCATCGCCGCCGGGGGCTTATTAATCGGTGGACGCTGCGCGATGTTCTTTGCCGCGCTGGCCAGTTTGTCGGTGCTGGCCGAACAAGTCTTTGCCGATTACACGCACAGTTTTGATTCAAACTCTTATGCGAATGCCGGCATGCTGGGCGCTTCATTTTTTACCATTGCCTTGCTGTCCTATATTCTCGCAAAACGCAGCGAACAAATTTTCCAGCTTGCCGACCAACAACAACAAACCATTACTAAACTGGAAGACCTCAATAAGTATATTATCCAACATTTGCAATCCGGCATTATTATCACCAGCAAGCAACAGGCGATACAGATGACTAATGAGGCCGCCTTAAGGCTGGCCAATTTATCTACCTTACCGACCAAACTGGGCGATATATCCGCTTATTTAGCCGAAGCTTTCCAACTTTGGTTAGCCGACCCGGAGCAAAATCTGCTTCTACTGCAACTAGCAAATCAGTCCGAAATTCATTGCAGGTTCATGCCTCTTCCAACTGGCCATGAGTTTTTTTACATGATAATTCTCGAGGATATTGCGCTGTATAACCAGCAGGTGCAGCAAAGTAAACTGGTGTCACTGGGTCGCCTCACCGCCAGCATTGCCCACGAAATACGCAACCCCTTAGGCGCTATAAGCCATGCGGGGCAATTGCTGTTTGAAAATCCGGCTTTATCCGTTCAGGATAAACGTTTGACCGAAATCATTCAGACCCACTCGGTTCGCGTTAATCATATTATTGAAGACATACTACAGCTTTCCAGAAGAACCGATTCAAGGAGGGAAAAGGTTTATCTACAGCCCTGGCTGGATGCCTATCTGAGAAACTTTAGCCTTGAACGGGCCGTTAACACCGATGCATTTACGTTTTCCTACTCGACTGAAAACTTAAACGCGTATATAGATCCAGGCCATTTACGGCAGATTATGGACAACCTGTGTCGAAATGCGTTGAAATATGGCAAGCCGGAGACAGGAGGTATAATGATTCGTGTTTTTGCCCAACAGCAAGCACCTTGTATAGAGGTGATCGACAATGGTGCCGGCATCAGCCGCGAACATCAAAGCCAGCTGTTTGAACCCTTTTTTACCACATCTTCCAGTGGCACAGGCTTGGGGCTATATATCTCAAGAGAATTGGCCGAATTAAATCAGGCAAAATTGAGTTATTATTTAACCGATGATAACCGTAGCTGTTTTCGGCTCTGTTTGGTGAATGCGGAACAGACGATAATTGAACTATGAAAAAACCACTGGCATTACTTGTCGATGACGAGCCCGATATCCTTGAATTACTGGAAATCACCCTTAACAGAATGGCTATTGAAACCTGCTGTGCCGAGAATATCGCCGGAGCTAAGGTTTTCCTGCAACAAAAGTCCTTCGATCTTTGTCTGACTGACATGAAACTGCCTGACGGTAACGGTCTGGAACTGGTTGACTTTATACAATCCTTAGCCACGCCAATACCGGTTGCGATGATTACCGCCCATGGCAACATGGAGTCGGCCATTCTGGCAATGAAAAAAGGCGCGTTCGATTTCATTTCCAAACCGGTTGATTTAGCTGCACTCCGGCTGCTGATTAATAACGCATTAAAACTGTCCGAGGCAAGCTCAGTAAAAGACAGGCGTAGCCGGCATACGCTGCTCGGCGAATCGCTAATCATGCAGGAAATCAGGGCAAAAATAACTAAACTAGCCCGCAGCCAGGCGCCGGTCTATATCAGCGGCGAATCCGGTACCGGTAAAGAGCTGGTAGCCCGCTTAATTCATCAGCAAAGCTCTCGTAGCGATCATGAATTTGTGGCGATTAACTGTGGAGCGATACCGCACGAGCTGATGGAAAGTGAATTTTTCGGCCATAAAAAAGGCAGTTTTACCGGCGCAGGTAGCGACAAAAAAGGTTTGTTCCAGGCTGCGGAAGGCGGCACCTTATTTCTTGATGAAGTGGCCGATTTGCCGCTGCCCCTGCAAGTCAAATTGCTGCGCGCGATACAGGAAAAAAAAATCCGTCCGGTCGGCGATCAGCAGGAAATTTCAGTCGATATTCGCTTGTTGAGCGCCACCCATAAAAACCTGGCCGACATGGTCAGAGACGGCAGCTTCAGACAGGATTTATATTACCGGATCAATGTCATTGACCTGCATGTTCCGCCCTTGCGTGAACGATCCGGTGATATACCCGGACTTACCGATCATATCTTAACCAAGCTGACGGGTGCGAACAAGCAGGATAGGCCGCAGTTATCAGCATCAGCATTATCTGCATTACAGCACTATGCTTTTCCGGGCAATGTGCGGGAACTTGAAAATATACTGGAAAGAGCCCTGGCGCTGTATGACGGTAGCAGCATAGAAAGTAGCGATTTAAATTTGCCAGTAGAGCCGCATTGCGCAGCCAAGTCACCGGACTATGACCTGACGTTAGGGGCACTGGAAGAACATCTGGAAAAAATAGAACGAAAAGCCATCAGCCATGCGCTGGACGAAAACAACGGGGACAAAACAGCCGCTGCAAAGCAACTCGGGCTGTCTTTCAGATCGTTACGCTATCGTCTGAAGAAGCTGGGTATCGAGGATTAAAACAGAAAGTCGTGGAAATCGAAGTTTCCCGCACAGGAATTCATGGGAAAAGAGTAAATGGTTGTTATCAGGTGCATCTCCCGCCTGCGCCGTAATGTACTATCGTCCTTGAACCGAAGGTTCAAGTGGGGACATGGCCGGTAAATCAGGCTTCCCGTATGAAACGGGCATGCACACCAGAACTGGTATCTGCCCCCGGGGTAAAAACAGGTTCAGGAACACCCAGCACACCCTCGAACGCTGCAGGAGATACAAGGCTATAGTTTAGCCTGTTTACTGATTATCTAAAACGTTTTCTATTTTATGCGTCATTTTTTCCAGACATTCGCTCAAGGTTTGGCTGAGCTGCGCATTTTGAGTTTTCATCACCTGTAGCTCATGAGCCAGATTAAGCGCCGCCATCACCGCAATTCTATCGGCACCAGCTACCTTACCTGAATCCCTCATTTTACGCATTTGCACATCAAGCTGCGCTGCCGACTGAAGCAAATCACCTTGCTCATCAGCGGCGCAGGCAATTTTGTATTCCTTGCCCATAATGAGCAGCGACAGGGGCTGGGGGGTGTTTTTCATGATCCGTTCTCCATGGCTTTCAGACGAGTAATCATCGCTTCGACTCGGGTTCTGGCTAGCGTGGTTTTTTCCAGCAGCTTGGCTTTTTCCCTAACTAATGAATCTTGTTTGGTTTTCAGCGATTTGTTTTCATTTTTTACGTTGGCGTATTGCAAGATAAGCTGATCCAGCTTGTCTTCAAGGTCTTTTAATTCTAAAGATTGATTTGATTGTGTCATGGTTATAACTAGATTATTACAGCAAGTAAATAGGCACCATTTTGTGCATCTACCGGTCGATAAAAGATTAACAAATATTATCCAAGTTAATGATCGGTGGTAGCATAAGCGATATTTTTAGTCCGCGATAGTGAAATTATTATGTGGAATTTATGACGTACTCAGTAATTAATGCAATAGTTGTACAAAGTGATGTTGAGCTTTCAGCAGCCTATGCCCACGGCATGGCGACAGGCATGTTGTGCGCCAATGGTCAGGCTCAGAGTAACGACTGGTTAACCGAGCTGTTTTTTCATGCAACTCCCGCGACCGGTGAGGATAGGACTACATTGGTGTATTTGTTCGAGGAGACACAAGACTTATTACTCAGCGATGAATTCGAGTTTGACTTGCTGTTGCCGGGTGATGAGGCCTTGTTAAGCGAACAGGTTGAGGCCTTGACTCACTGGTGTCAGGGCTTTCTATTAGGCATCGGCTTTACGCATGCCGATACCGACTGGTCCAAGGAAGCGACCGGAATACTGAAAGATATAGTCGAATTTACCAAACTGGATATTGAGGCTGAAGGTGAGGAAGATGAGAATGATTTTGTAGAAATCACCGAATACATCAGATCGGCAGTTTTATTATTGCGCAGCGAGATCAATAAAGAAGGTGAAAAATGAAAGGCGAAAGACAAAAACATCATCCTAAATCCTTCTCCCTTAGTCTTTTGACTTTTACCTGCTTTTAACATGAAACAAAGTGAATTTAAAAAACGCCGCAAGCAATTAATGCAGCAGATCGGTATCGGCAATATTGCACTGATAGGCAGCGCAGCAACCCGAACCCGTAACCGGGATGTGGATTATCCGTTCCGACAGGATAGCGATTTTTATTATTTGACCGGTTTTAATGAGCCGGATTCCCTGGCCGTATTCATTCCTGGACGCAAACAAGGCGAATACGTTTTATTTTGCCGTGAATTCGATGAAAAAAAAGCCTTATGGGAAGGCGCGCATGCAGGCCTTGACGGAGCTACCTATCATTATAAGGCTGACGATTCTTTCCCGATAACTGACCTGGACGATATTTTGCCCGGCATGCTGGAAGACAAGGGCAAGGTTTATTATCCGATGGGCCGTGATCCCGAACTCGATCACAACTTACTGGTCTGGATCAATCATATCCGCAGCCAGTCCAGAACCGGTGTGAATGCGCCGGGCGAACTGGTTTCGCTGGAACATGTGCTGCATGAGATGCGCCTGTTCAAGAGTCCTGAAGAGCTTAAACTGATGCGTCGTGCGGCTGAGGTATCGACTAAAGCCCATGTCAAAGCCATGCAAAAATGCAAAGCCGGATTATATGAATATCAGATAGAAGCAGAACTTATTTATCACTTTATCCAGGATGGCTTGCGTGCCGTTGCCTATCCGTCGATAGTCGCTGGCGGCAAAAATGCCTGCGTCCTGCATTACACTGAAAATTCCGCTAAATTAAACAACGGTGATTTGCTGCTGATTGATGCTGGCGCAGAATGCGACCATTATGCAGCCGATATTACTCGCACTTTTCCGGTTTCAGGGCGATTCACTGAGCCACAAAAACTGCTATACCAGCTGGTCTTGGATGCCCAGACGGCTGCCATCGCACAGGTACAGCCGGGCTTGCCGTGGCATCTGGCTCATGACGCATCGGTTGAAACGATCACCAAAGGCCTGATAACTTTGGGCTTGCTCAAAGGCAAAGTAGCCAAGCTGATCAAGGATGAAAAATACAAACAGTTTTATATGCATAGGATAGGTCACTGGCTAGGCATGGACGTGCATGATGTCGGCGACTATAAAATTGAAAAGGAATGGCGCTTGCTGGAACCCGGCATGGTGCTGACCATAGAACCGGGGCTATATATCCCGGCTGATTGTCTGACCGTTGACGAGCAATGGCGTGGCATAGGCATACGCATTGAAGATGACATTCTGGTCACCGCTTCGGGCCATGAAATTTTGACCGACGGCGCACCTAAAACCATTGCAGACATTGAAAACTTAATGCAGGGGAGCTGATGCAACAAGATTATGACTTATTGATTGCCGGCGGTGGCCTGGCCGGCAACTGCCTGGCTCTGGCCTTAAAGGACGCCGGGCTGAAGATTGCGATAATTGAAGCTAATACTCGTGAGCAATTACATGATTCTCCGGCCGGTGACCGAGCCCTGGCCTTGGCTGCCGGCACTGTAAAAATGCTTGAGGCACTGGGTATTTGGGAGGGCATCAGTCAGTCAG
>CANNNN010000126.1 GCA_947506075.1 Methylococcaceae bacterium | reverse complement strand
ATAGACTTTGGCTTCAGGCCCCGACAGCGAGCCCGGCAGCAGGGTCGTGGGGATGATCGCATGGTGATCGGAGACCTTGGCGTCATTAAAGATGCGACTGCTTAAAGTCAGTTTATCGAGATTAAGCGCCTCCAGCTGCGATGCAAATCTGGTGCGTAATTTGTCCAGCAGGGGTTTCATATCCGGCTTCATGTCATTGGTTAAACAACGACTGTCGGTACGCGGATAAGTGACATGTTTTTTTTCGTATAACTGCTGGGTGGTGGTTAAGGTTTGCTCGGCAGTCAAACCGTGGCGTATGCTCATGTCTTTTTGCAAATCGGTCAAATCGTACAATAACGGCGGATGTATAGACTCCTTCTTGCCCTTGACACTGGTAATCTGAAAATCCCGCCCCTCGATTTGGCTGAAAAGGGTTTCTGCAGCTGCTTTTTGCTCAAACCGCCCGCCGACATATTGAAAATCGGTCTCCCGGTACAGGGTGTGCAATTCCCAAAACTCCTTGGGCTGGAATGCGGCTATCTCCAGATCTTTTTGCACGATCAGCGCCAGCACCGGTGTCTGCACCCGGCCTATCGTCCATAAGCTGCCCTGTTGACCAAACTTCAGCGTATAAAGCCGCGTCGCATTCAAGCCGACGATCCAGTCCGATTCACTACGACATTTTGCCGCGCGATAAAGTCCGTCGTAAGCATGGCCTTCCTGTAACGAAGTAAAACCCTTGCGTATCGCATCGTCGGTTAGCGAACTGATCCACAAGCGTTTAAACGGTATTTGCAAACAGCCGGTCCAGGACAAAATGTACCTGAAAATCAATTCCCCTTCCCGTCCCGCATCGGTCGCGCAGATGATTTCGTCAGCCGCTTTGAATAAATGTTTGATCGTGTTTAATTGTTTTTGCGCGGAGACATCGCCTCTGGCTTTTAAGCCGAATTGTTCGGGGATGATAGGCAGGGATTCCAAGGACCAGCGTTTCCAGGCCGGATTGTATTCATCCGGCTCTTTTAATTCGACCAGATGACCGAAGGCCCAGGTAATTTGATAACCATTGCCCTCGAAATAGCCATCACGCTTGCTGTTGATGTTCAGGCATTTTGCGATGTCGCGGGCGACGGAGGGCTTTTCGGTCAGAATAACTTTCATGATGTGGGACGGTGTTAAGGTAATTCCCAATGTTACTAAACCGATCGGGGTTTGCAAGCCCGATCGGAACATTTGACACTACAAAACGTCAGTGACGGGGTTAGAAACACCGTCACGCCTGAGGTTTTAGACAAGGCGCGCACGGCACGCCCTACGCTGTTAAGCCGGTTTACAAGCCCGGTGACAACCCAGCATACCTGAAAAGATGGCTTTAGCCTTGATATCACAATAGCCCTGCTCTTCAAGCAGGATGGTCAGTTCTTCGGTCGAATAAAAAATTTCCAGCGCATTAATAAAATACTGGATAAGATTGTATGCGGCAGGACTGCTCCGAAACAGCAAGCCGGTACCGCTCAGGCACAGACGCAGATAGGCATAATACACTTTTTCAACCACTCGGTTGCTGGGTCTTAACATATCGCAATGATAAAAATGTCCGCCCGGTTTAAGCACGCGGTTGATTTCGCCAAACATATGGGCAATTTTTAAATGCCGCGAAGCAAACTGCAAGGTGACCACATCAAAGTGATTGTCGGGGAAAGGCAGGGTGTGGACATCGGCAATCACGCTATTGATGTGAAAGCCCAAAGCCTCGGCACGCTGCCGACCCACTTCCTGCATGTCGGTGCTGCGATCTATCGCATTAATTTCCAGCGTAGGTTCGCGTTTAAGCAAAGCGATGCCGATCGCATTGGTGCCCGCACAGACATCGAGCACCTTCTGGTTAGGCTGCAACTCGATCATAGACATAAAGGTACGTAAAAACCAGTTCCAGCAGCCCAGACTGGCAACCTGATTGCCACGATCGTAATAAGGGGCAATATTCTTAAAAGCATCATTCAGTTGTTCAGACCAAACCAGGCTAAAAGCTGATTCTCGAACCTGTTCACGTTTGGTTAGTGGTGGTAAAGCCATAGCTATTTGTTTCCGTTGTAAATTGATTTTACTCGTTCCAGAGAAAATCACCCTCTCCTGCTGGAGAGGGTAGGGTGAGGAGAATTAAAATAAGCGAAGATCCAGTTGGAGATCGAGCGAGGTTTTATTTCTTGGTCCAGCGTGGCAGCCACATTTGCGCAAACGATACCGCAAACATCGCCATCGCCGCTACACTATAGCCCATCCCGCCAACCATGGTAATCCAGGCGCAGCCGGGCCAGAATTTGGTCAGCCACCAGGACGCGACATCCAGAACCAGAAACGCAAACGGCGTGGAGATTAAAATCAGTTTCCAGCGTTGATCAAACTCAGCCATGCCGAAGATCCAGCCGACAAACAGGAAAATAAAACTGATACCGAACAAATGGATATGGGATACGCGAGTCAACGACGCAATGCTCGCGCCATGATCGATTTCAGCCAGACTTTTTGCCACGTCCAGCTTTGCCACTTCCGGCAAACCGGATTCGGCATCGTGACAGGAAGAACAGTGTTTTTCCAGTAAAGGCCCTACTTTCTCCCATTCGGTAACCGGCGCATCATCACGCACCCACTTGATCAGCGTAAAATTAACGTCGCCCGGTGCTTTCGATTTCATTGCACCGGTCAGAGCCGCTTCCATCTTGGAACCGGAACGGTTACCGTAATAACTGTAAACAATGTCATTCATCGACAAACCGGCTTTGCCATCGGCCATGCCATGAGTCAGCATGATCTGAGCGCCAGCCATGCACAAGCCCAAACCGACCACCAATAAAAAGCCGGTAAACAGCACCCGGTAGGTCAAGGACAGCTTGCCCAACATTAAATCATCCCTAGGTTCGATCATTTATATAATCCTAAAAAGTTGTAGAAATAAGACAGCCTGATTAGCAAGGTGCTTCAGCTAGCATCGTCATTCCGGCAGGGATTGCCGGAATCCAGGTCACAGGGATGTGAAATCAGATTAAAAGCGGCTTCATCTGACAAAAAATGGCTTACAAGATCATTGTCGCCATCCCTGGCTTTTGGATCACGGCACTCCCTGCCGAGATGACGATCTTTTTTTTACCGCCTGAATCAGCTTGCTAATCAGGTAAGACATTGGGTTGGTACAGCATCAATCCACACTAAGCAAAGATTTGCTTAGAATGCCAAACTATAAGACAGCGCGACTACGTTAACCGTGTAATCCTGCTCCCGAAGACCTGTCGGCATAACGCGGTTTGGCGTGTAACCACCAAACTGCTGTCCGTTATAAAAATAGTCGTTGCTATTTAATTTTTGGTAAATGTAAGCCAAAGCCAGCTTGCCATTTTTATGGACCTTATAATTACCGGTGAGTTTTAGACTGATTAGTTCGTTCTTGATAGGGGACAAAGAACCGCAAGTAAGTGAGGCAGAACTTCCACAAGCGGTCGCAGTGCCATAAGGAATCTGCGTTGAATAGGCTGATGAATCTAGTGCATAAGAAAAATCACCAATAACTTCCAGTTTCCCGCCCAGCAAGCCACCATTCTTGGTTAAAAGGCCGACGGTATTACTGTTATCCTCAAGCCGATTGGTCCAGATATTTCTAGGTGCCACTGTTTGAGTAGGTGTGAATGCTGCAGTGCCATTGCCGGTGGTACCACTACGAAGATTTCTTTGCCCATTCTGCCAGCTCCAATACGCGGAAACGCTGCTATTTTCTTCGTAGTTATAAGCCACGTCGACATTAACACCCGCCGAATGCCCATTCTGTACACCCAGCGTAGCGTTGTAATCGTCATACTTATAATTGCCGTTCACGCCCAAATCAACTTGTCGTGTAAGCTGCCAATTGACGCCGGATTTCACCAAATTCTGAGCACGGGTCGCATAGGGGTAAGCAACATATCCCAGATAATCGCCAGCGTTAAGGCCACCATGCAGAACAGCGCCTGGCAAAGCATAGTTTCCAGTATTTGCTTGAAAATTATGATCAAAGTTAGCGTTACGCTTGGCGAAACTGTAACCCGCATTAAAATTGACATCATCAAACGCTTTCAACCGATAGGTAAGTCCAACTTTGTCCTCGTCGCTGGTAGGACTGGCGACGCATTGCGCGCCGCCCACCACACCATCGCACCAGCGTTTGATGTCTTCGCGCTCATAGGATAAACGCACTTTCTGTGACTTGGTCAGGCGGTAATCTGCCGCAGCCTCCCATTGTGTCTTTCTGTTGCTATAGGGAGTATTGACACCAGTGTAAAGACCATTTCCCAAATGATTGTAATTGTAGCGATCCGAGTCCGTATGGTTGTTGCGTTCGTTATATTTAAACCCGGCGGTTAGCGTAAGATCCTTGATGCTCTGATTGGTCAGTTTCAAATCCCCATGAGTGGTCTCCACGGCGCCATTTAGCGACGAAGCAGGCAAGCCATTTGGTGCCATGTTATACGAAGTTCCGTTAGCTTGCGGTATCGAGGTCGGAGCGTAATTATCATTTTGCGTGTTATAGCCGTAAGAAAAGCCACCAGCCAGTTTTGTGGTTGGTGTAAAGTCATAACCACCTGTCAGGTTCGCCTGATGCAGGCTATTGCTAGGCGCCGTGCTCATGGTTTCGTTTGTATAACAATTTGCACCTCTACAACCGCTATTAGCGCTGGCCAAGGAATTTTGCCAACTCAGGCTGTTATAGTCATCATGAAATATCGAACCATAGTAGCCGCCGGTCAGGTGGGCCTTTTCGCCTTTCCAGCTCAGAGCCGCAGTGATGTTATCCGTACTGTAATTGGTGGGGTTCATGATGATATTATTCCCCTCGGCACGCCCGCTAGATCCGCCAAGCAAATTTATCCCGCCCTGTGCTCCGGTGCCAATAAGCTTTGCGCCAGACTGTTCGAGGTGATTGTAATCAATCTGGGCGCTTAATTGCTCAGTGAAAGAATACGAAGTGCCCAGCGAAGAATTTCTGCGGGTGGTTTGCTCTTTTTCAATATGGAAGGCATTTAGCTGGGTATTAGTTAAGGTTCTTGTATTTACTGGAAGCCCTCCAGCTCCGTTAACCGAGCCAAAATTTGCCGGCAAAGTAAAATTATTCGCTCCTGGATCCCCTTGCAACGGTGTTTGAAAGGTATCAGTAATATTGTGCTGTAATTCGTCATAGCCCAGGTTTACTTTCCATTTACCCTGATCAGTTATTGACGCACCAAGATTACGCGAGGTAGTACCTAAGTCTGTTCCGTTTAGCTTCCAGCGCAACGCACTATTTTTGTCCTGATCGTAGCCATCTCCACCACGTACATCAAAAGCACCAATACCATAAAAGCCCTCGTCCTTCAGGCCATTATATTCACCAAACTTGGCCGAGCTTTGACTGGAGTACAAGGCGCCAAAATCTACCGTGTTAACAGGGTGTTTTAACGCGTCAGCTTCATCAGCATAAGCGCCCAGCGGGAGAGCAAAGGTTGCCAGCAATGCGTAGCGCACAGCTAAAGACAAGATATTGACTTTCATTTCTTCATTATGAGTTTTCATGATTGTCTCCTAGTTAGTTTAGCGATGTAACAGCGCGCCGGCAGGATGATTCGAACCATGCACCAGGCTGTGACAATTCATACAAGCTCTGCCAGTGAAATTTTCACTCGGCACAGTGGTTAGTCCGCCTTGTGTACCTGCCGCATTTCCGGCAACAGGAGTTCCACTTTGATGAGAGCCATCATGACATTCCTGGCACAAGAATGGCGCACGAGACTTCAGCAACGGTGTGATGTTAGAGCCGTGCGGTGTATGGCAATTGGTGCAATCTTCGGTCACCGGCTGATGTTCCCACAGGAAAGGCCCGCGTTTTTCAGCATGGCAGGTATAGCAGGTTTCTGTGACGGTATTTTTAACCAGCAATTTCGAACCGGCCGAACCATGCGGGTTATGACAATCGGAACAAGCAACCTTGCCTTCACCTATCGGATGATGAGAAAACTTTTTAACTTGTGCACGCTGATCTTTATGGCAGGTAAAGCAAACATCGGGTTGGGTCTTTTTGTCGCGAACCTTGTCATGAGCCGCATGGGTTTCGTGACACGAACTACATGCTACGTCGGCAGCCTGGTGGGCGCTACCCTGCCAATGCGTACGTTTTGGATCTTTTTCATGGCAGGTCAGACAGGACTTATTCTGGTCTTTTACCTCGCTCATCGGGAACGCGCCCTTCTTGGTTCCAAACAGCACATCGGGCGCATTAGTCTTGCTGCTTATATGTTTTGCGCTGTCGCCGTGGCAAGATTGACAGGATGGCGTACGTGAATCGGCTTTGTTGCCATGCGGGGTTTGATAAATGGCAAGAATCGGTTTCTTTTCGTTTTCATCGTGACAACGGGTACATTCCGAGTCTTTGTCCAGCGCATCAGAGGCTTTGCCAACCGGGGCAGACTTTGCCGCTGGCGCCGGTGTGTTTTCGGCATAAGCAGACCCGATTAACAGTCCGCACAGCATGATAATCCTAATTAATATATTCATTAGTCGTTCTTCCAGAAGTTTTAAAATCGATATTGTTCGCTAAACCAACGCGACACATAAAAAATACACAGAACCCAGCTGACTTAGCACAGCAAACTGCAAGGCTTTAGCGGATTAAGATACACCGACACAAAAGAACCACGCCTGAGAAGTTTTAAAAAACTCACAGGCTGGTTCGAACTATTTATTAAGCTTGTTTGATCTACACGAGGGGGATAGCTTGGGATTTATCCTGGTGGCGACAGTTATACCGTCACCAGCATGTTCTGCTTAAAGAGACAGAATCCAGTCCACCAGATTTTTGGTTTCTTTCGGGTCATCGGCTTTCAAGATCATGTGGGCTTCTTCATGACCATCGGGGAATTTGGCTGTTTCGCCGGAACTCAAATGATGAAGTAATTTTTCTTCAGCTTTTGGATCGGCCTTGAATTTTGCGGCAATCTTGGTAAAGGCAGGGCCGTCTTTATCCTTATCGACACCATGACATCTGAAACAATTGTTTTGCTTGGCAAAGGCCTTAGCCGCATCGGCATCAACGGCTTCAGCATTTGCAGAAAAACAACATATGCCAAGAACGATAACGGAAAAGGTCTGATTCAATGAATTCATGTGTTTCATGGCGGTATCTCAGGGCTAAATTAATAAACTTTTAAACTGTAAGGTAGTTTATTAACCACATATTTGTCAAGTTAATGTATTGTGACAAGTCCTATCCCTCTTAGCTGGTCTGGATTTTGCAATCCACAAGCT
>CANNNN010000125.1 GCA_947506075.1 Methylococcaceae bacterium | reverse complement strand
TGCGCTATACAGAAATTAATGTAGATGGTAAGCCCAGATTAAGAGAAGAAATGATGATCAGAACCAACCGTCGCACGGTTCCGCAGATATATATCGGCGATTATCATGTCGGTGGTTTTGACGATTTGTATGCGCTGGAACAGCAAAAAAAACTGGATCAGCTACTCGCAGCAGCGTAATTTACTCATCACAATATCTGGCAGATTAAGTCAATCAAAAATCCGCTCTACAACAGACCATTAAAAATACTAAGTTTTATTTTAGTGGGCTAACTGCGGTTTTTGGAAGGGGAATTTTAATGCTACGCTCTATCTCTCCGTTCATCGACGAATCCTGTTTTGTGTTAACCGTTCATGCCCCTATCCAGATTATGCCGTTCCCAAGCTTGAGTTTGGGGCCATCGAGTGGATTAAGCTAAGGCGTGCATTGCACGCTTTACATGGAACAATTTAACTTAATCAGGGGAGGGGTATATGCCAAGGTTTGATTTATTACTTGAGTGGGCAGTGGCTGGGCAAGGCGACATGCTGATTTATCAGTTGTCTTTCGTGTGATTAGTGGACTGGCTAGGGTTTTTAGTTTCATTAACAGCGCTATGGATTTTAGAAAATAAACTACGGATAAACGGCAGAGTGTTATAAAATCAATAGTTTTCGAGCTTGATGGTCGATATTGCCGTGACCTCTTCCCCGGCAGTCGTTGGCATTTCCTCCAGCCATGGGGGCATCGGTCTATATAAAAAGTGGCTAAACTATGCGATGTCCGTTTTGTGGGGCGCAAGATACCAGGGTTCTTGATTCCAGATTGGCTAATGACGGCGATCAGGTTCGCCGGCGGCGTGAGTGTATCACCTGTAAAGAACGCTTTACGACACACGAAGTGGCCGAGTTAACGCTGCCTCGTATTGTCAAGCGTGACGGAATACGTGAGCCTTTTGAGGAGAAAAAGCTGCGTTCGGGCATGCTCAGGGCACTGGAAAAGCGCCCGGTGGGCAGTGATGATATCGAGGCAGCCATCAATCGTATCAAGCAGGATTTGCGGGCGTCGGGTGAGCGGGAAATATCGGCTCAGGAGCTAGGCGAAAAAGTGATGAAGGAATTAAGTTTGCTGGATCATGTGGCTTTTGTGCGCTTTGCGTCGGTTTATCGCAGTTTTCAGGATGTCAGTGAATTCACCGATATGATTGAACAAATACAAAATAAATAATGTCAGTCACGCATGATGCTTTTTATATGGCTAAAGCCCTTCATCTGGCGGCAAAAGGCCGTTATACGACAGCCCCGAATCCGCGAGTGGGCTGTGTTTTAGTCAAGGATGATGTGATTATAGGTGAGGGCTATCATGTTCAAGCAGGACTGGGGCATGCGGAAGTCGTAGCATTAAGCAATACCCTTGATGCTAAAGGCGCAACCGCCTATGTAACGCTGGAGCCTTGCAGTCATCAGGGCAGAACGCCGCCGTGTTGCGATGTGCTGATAAAAGCAGGGATCAGTCGCGTGGTCGTGGCGATGCAGGACCCCAATCCTTTGGTGTCGGGTCGTGGCCTGGAAAAACTAAAATCGTCAGGCATTGAAGTCTGCTGTGGTGTCTTGCAGGAAGATGCGCTGGCGTTAAATCGCGGCTTTATCAAGCGGATGACGCTAAATCTTCCGTTCGTCCGCAGCAAACTGGCGATGAGTCTGGATGGCCGCACCGCGATGGCCTCCAGGGAGAGTCAATGGATTACTGGAACCGAGGCCAGAGCCGACGTCCAGCGCTTAAGGGCGGAAAGTTCTGCGATTCTAACCGGTATCAATACCGTGTTGGCCGATGATCCGGCGTTAAATGCCCGTGTTGATGACGATGTCTTGCAACCGGTCAGAGTGGTGTTGGATACGCATCTAAACACGCCGGTTACCGCCAAGATGGCAAAACTGCCTGGACGCAGCCTGATATTAACCTGCGCTCAGGATCAGAAAAAACAATACCTGTTGCAACAGGCAGGTTTTGAAGTCTATCAGCTTCCCGAAAAAAACGGACAAGTAGATTTGTCGGCGGTGATGAATTTCTTAGCCGGACAGCAAATCAATGAGCTGCTGATTGAAGCGGGCTCCGTGCTGAATGGCGCGCTACTGGACGAGGGTCTGGTTGATGAGTATGTGATCTATATGGCGCCTTGTATTTTGGGCGACCAGGGGCGAGGCTTATTTGTCCTGCCGGGCTTGCAGCTGATGGCCGATAAAAAGCAGTTAAAACTGCTCGATGTCCGGCAGGTCGGGTCGGATTTGAAATTAACTTATACACCTTATATTACAAGGCATCCATGTTTACAGGCATAATCTTGGCGGTGGGCAACATAGCGGGAATCGAACAGAAAGCCGGCGATTGCCGATTGACAGTCGCAACCGGAAAATTACCGCTACACGATGTTGCCCTGGGCGACAGTATCGCCGTCAATGGCGTGTGCCTGACTGTCGTGGAGTTGGGGACGAATTATTTCTGCGCCGACGTGTCCAATGAAACCTTGTCCAGGACCATTTTAAAGACCGCAAATGTCGGCACTAAGGTCAACCTCGAGCTGGCTTTAACGCCGACTACTCGGCTGGGCGGACATATTGTCAGCGGCCATGTCGATGGGGTAGGCGTGGTCACTGAAAAACAGGCTGACGGACGATCTGTACGGTTTAAATTTAAAGCGCCTGATAATCTGGCTAAATACATTGCAGAAAAAGGCTCTATCTGTATCAACGGCATCAGTCTGACCGTCAATGATATTGATGGTGCCCACTTCAGCGTTAATATTGTGCCACACACTCTGAATGAAACTACGTTGGCCGATGCAGGAATAGGAACTAAAGTCAATCTGGAAGTGGACTTGCTGGCGCGTTATATAGAGAGATTACTCAAGGGTGAGGCGGCGGCTAAAAGTCATGCCGGTATTACCGAAGAATTATTGCAAGCGAGCGGTTTTTTAGGCTAAGGCCAAAGGTAACATGAATAGCATCGAAGAAATTATAGAAGATTTACGCTTAGGCAAAATGGTCATCATTATGGATGATGAAGACCGCGAGAATGAGGGCGATCTGGTCATGGCGGCTAGTTTTACGCGAGCTGAAGATGTCAATTTTATGGCCAGATACGGTCGCGGCCTGATTTGCCTGACCTTGACCAGCGAGCGTTGCCAGCAATTGCGTTTGCCGTTGATGGTCAATGAAAACAAAACCGCCCATTCGACCAATTTTACCGTGTCCATTGAGGCGGCCACCGGCGTAACTACGGGCATATCAGCCGCCGATCGGGCGCGCACCGTTCAATGTGCAGTCGCTATGAATGCCAAGGCCGATGATCTGGTGCAGCCGGGGCATATATTTCCCTTAATGGCACAATCCGGTGGAGTCTTAAACCGTGCCGGGCATACCGAAGCAGGCTGCGATTTAGCCCGGTTGGCCGGCGTGGAACCTGCGGCGGTTATCGTCGAGATACTCAATGAGGATGGTTCGATGGCCAGGCTGCCTGATCTGCAGGTCTTTGCCAAACAGCATGATCTTAAAATCGGTACGATTGCCGACCTGATTCATTACCGTATCCAGCATGAAAACACGCTGGAGCGGATCAGTGAGTGCGCCTATCCGACCGAATTTGGCGAGTTCAGGCTTTATGCCTATCAGGATAGAAATGACAACAACCTGCATCTGGCGCTGGTCATGGGCCAGGTTGCAGGTAGTGAGCCGATTCTGGTCAGGGTGCATGCACGAAATCTGCTGGATGACGTATTTGCCTCCAAGCGCAGCGATTGCAGCATTTCCTTACGCGAGGCGATGAAAAAAATTGCCGACGAAGGGCGGGGGGTGTTGGTGCTTATCCGGCAACAAGAAGACAACAAGTCGCTGGCTGAATTGATTCATCATTATCAGCTGGAAGATAACGGCATTGTCAGACCTGCTCAGTCGGCGGGTGCAGCAGATTGGCGTACCACCGGCACCGGTGCCAGAATCCTGGCCGATCTGGGCGTACGCAAACTGAAGGTGCTAGGCCCCCAGAAAAAATATGTCGCTCTGTCCGGTTTTGATCTGGAAGTCGCCGAGCATGTGGGATGAATGTTAATTGCCTAGCGCTATCTTCACTATTACAAAATATCAACACTAGAGGAACATCATGTCTACACTAAAAACCTTTGAAGGAAACCTGCTCGTTCAAGGCGGAAAATTCTGTATCGTAGCCTCGCGGTTTAACAGTTTTATCGTTGAACAATTGGAAGCCGGTGCAATTGATGCGCTGCTTCGCCATGGCGCAAACAAAGCCGATATTCATCTGGTTAAGGCGCCCGGTGCATTTGAGTTGCCGATGGTAGTACAACGCATTGCGGCGACTAAAAAATACGATGCGATTATCGCCGTCGGTGCAGTGATTCGAGGAGGCACGCCGCATTTTGAATATGTTGCCGGCGAATGTGTGAAGGGTCTGGCGCAGGTTTCTTTGCAATATAACGTGCCGGTAAGTTTTGGCGTATTAACCGTAGACAGTATTGAACAAGCGATAGAGCGAGCCGGCACCAAGGCCGGAAACAAGGGCGCGGAAGCTGCGATGTCAGCCATTGAAATGGTAAATTTATTTAACAACCTGGAAATAGAATGAGTCAAGCTCGAACCAATGCCCGAAAGGCTGCTGTACAGGCATTGTATCAATGGCAGATGGCCGGCCAGGATCTCAGCGAGATTGAACGGCAGTTTCTCGAAGAAGAACGCTTGAAAGACGCCCAAAAAAGTTATTTTGTCGAGTTATTTTACGGTGTGCCTAAAAATTTGAGTGCGATTGATTTAGCCTTAGCCGAATTTGTTGATCGTCCGGTTGACATGATAGATCCGGTCGAAAGAGCAATTTTAAGAATCGGCGTTTATGAATTATTGCATCGACTGGATATGCCATACCGGGTGATTTTGAATGAAGGCATCAATCTGGCCAAGTATTTCGGAGCAGATGGTAGCCACAAGTATGTTAACGGCATACTAGATAAGATAGCGCAGCAAAAAAGAGCGGTAGAGATTCAGAACAGGGCGCAAGGCGCAAGATAGGCTAAAAGGTTTTATTCACCACGAAGGCTCTAATATTTCTAAGCAAAGCGCGGGAACTTAGATAAGGACGGTCCAGCATTGCGTTTGCAATGACGGGTATTTTCTGGTTTCAGCCTTTATTGTTTTACCCCAGTGTCTGCGGGACACTTAAAGCTTAGGCTGGAAGTTTCACTTCTCCGATTGAAAAGAGGTGAACTTAATGATTACACGTTTTTTAATAGTTGCCACTGCAATATAACCACGAGATGAGTAGGGCGTGCTATGCACGCCTTTTCTGATGCTTGACCAATACAGCTATTCTTTGGCGCGCATGGCTCGCCCTATTTAAGTCTCATGCCTCTTTCCGAATTTTCCTTAATCCAGCGTTTTTTTACCCAACAGCGAATAAATAATTCATCCACGTTGCTGGGCATAGGTGATGATTGCGCCTTATTGTCCATTCCTGAGGGTTTCGAACTGGCAGTGACCACCGATACGATGGTCGAAAACATACATTTTTTTGCCGGAGCCGATCCCTATCTGCTGGGCTACAAACTGCTGGCCGTTAATTTAAGTGATCTTGCTGCGATGGGTGCCTTACCGGTTTCAGTGATGCTGGCTTTAACCCTGCCCAAGGTTGATGAAGCCTGGTTGACGGCTTTTACACAGGGTTTCTTAGCGTTGGCCGAGCGCTATTCTGTGGATCTGATCGGCGGCGATACCACGTCTGGGCCTCTGACCTTGACCGTTCAGGCCATGGGATTGGTTCCCCGGGGTCGGGCGCTAAGGCGCTCTGCGGCTAGGTCTGGCGATTTTATCTATATGACCGGCTGTTTGGGGGATGCGGGACTGGGCTTAAAGATTGAGCAGGGCTATGTCTGTGCAGATTCAGAAGCGGCTGTAACGCGTTTTCATCAGCCGGATCCGCAAATCGTGGCAGGGCAGGCCTTGGTCGGCATTGCCAATGCCTGTATCGATTTATCGGACGGTTTGGCTGGTGATCTGGGGCATATCCTGGAGCAAAGCAGGGTAGGGGCCAGGATTGATTGGGATGCGCTGCCATTGTCTGACGCAGTGCGAGCCTATATCGATGACACTGGCGATTGGTTCATGCCGCTGACTGCCGGTGATGACTATGAATTATGCTTTACCGTCAGTCCCGAACAGGTTGAGCTGTTGACCATAGCCGCTACCAAAATCGGCATAATCGAATCCGAACCGGGTTTGCGTTTAAATAAGTCGGGCACTATCCAACCCATAGAGGTAAAAGGCTTTGAGCATTTTTCTTAATACCCAGCTGGGTAAAAATAAACTGACACCTAGACAGATATTGGCTGATCCTATTCTGTTTTTGGCCTTTGGTTTTGGCTCTGGTCTGGCAAAAAAAGCCCCCGGCACCTTCGGTACTTTGGCGGCAATTCCGGTTTACTGGCTGGTTGCACAAACAAATTTATTTGTTTACAGCCTGTTTACGCTGATCGTGACCATCGCCGGTATCTGGATTTGCGATATCGCCGCAAAAAAGCTGGACGAGCATGATTTTGGCGGCATAGTCTGGGATGAAATTGCAGGTTTCCTGATAACGATGTGGCTGGTGCCCTGCACCTGGCAAACCATGGCGTTGGGTTTTATCCTGTTTAGATTCTTCGACATACTTAAGCCCTGGCCGATTCGGTGGATAGACCGTCAGGTACAGGGCGGTTTGGGCATTATGCTGGATGATGTGCTAGCCGGCGTGTTTGCCGGTGGATTGTTATTTGTTTTTGAATTGCTCTAAGGTAAAGGAAATAATAAATACTTGGTTATTAAATGGATAACACGCTGGCGTTAGCGCATCGCCCGAGCAATTGCCGAAAACGCTGACCATCATAAAAATAATTTGTGTTAATCATAACTATCAGCGTCATCAGCGTTGTATTGTATTTGCGCATAATCTGCATAGGGGGTTGAGCGATTACATTACAACTTGCGCTCTCAATTACGTTATTAATCCGCATTAGGGGCAGCGATGTACAAATCAATGGCTTACTGAAGATAGTAAGTAATTGATTTGTATTGTTAATTATATTATCCACTGTCTTGCAAATCGCTATGCTGAGGCAGGGTTTTATTATAACTTAATGATTTATTGCATATTATAATGGCATCTTTAGCAATGGTGTGAAAGGATACATCCTATAAAACTGTCATGCGCAAGCGGCCCAAAAAAGGCTACAATGCGCGCGGTTGACTATAAAGCTGCTGAAACTTAGCGCATAAACGGAGATTA
>CANNNN010000124.1 GCA_947506075.1 Methylococcaceae bacterium | reverse complement strand
ATGCTGTATATGGGTTATGTCGGTTTTTCGGTGGCGTTTGCGTTTGCGATTGCGGCCCTGCTCGAAGGCCGGCTGGATTCGGCCTGGGCGCGCTGGTCGAGGCCATGGACCAATATCGCCTGGATGTTTTTAACAATAGGCATAGCTCTGGGCAGCTGGTGGGCTTATTACGAACTCGGTTGGGGCGGCTGGTGGTTCTGGGATCCGGTCGAAAACGCCTCGTTCATGCCCTGGCTGGTCGGCACTGCGCTGATTCATTCCTTGGCCGCGACCGAAAAACGCGGCGTGTTTAAAACCTGGACCGTGTTGCTGGCGATTTTCGCTTTTTCGTTAAGCCTGCTGGGCACTTTTTTGGTGCGCTCCGGCGTGTTGACCTCGGTGCATGCCTTTGCCAGCGACCCGGCACGCGGCTTGTTCATCCTGATCTTTCTGGCGGTCGTGGTCGGCGGTTCCTTATTGCTGTATGCGATCAGGGCGCCCTACGTCAAAAGCAGCGCGACTTTTGAACTGGTGTCCCGGGAATCGGCGATCTTGCTGAATAATGTGCTGCTAGTCGTTACCGCTGCCAGTATTTTGCTGGGTACCTTGTATCCGCTGGTCATCGATGCGCTGGGACTGGGCAAGATTTCCGTAGGGCCTCCGTATTTTAATGCGGTATTCATTCCGCTGATGGCGCCGCTGGCGATAGCCGTGGGCTTAGGCATGCTGCTGCGCTGGAAAAGAGACAATATCAGTGTAATAGTTTCTCGGGTGCGCTGGATCATTCTAGGCTGCGTCGGTGGCGGCTTGGTCATTCCGTTGGTTCTGCCGTTTTATTCCTGGGGCGCGGTATTGGGCCTGACGCTGGCCTTATGGACGGTTGCGATTACCGTGCTGTCGTTGTTTGAGCGGATGGGGCCGCAGGGTTTTTCCTTGCAAAGGCTGCAAACGGTGCCTGCCGGTTTTTACGGCATGACCGTCGCGCATTTGGGCATAGCAGTATTCGTGATCGGCATTACCTTGACTTCTGTTTACAGCGTCGAAAAAGATGTGCGTATGTCGCCCGGCGATACGCTGGACATGTCCGGCTATATCTTTGAATTTCACGGCGTAAAACAAAACAAAGGGCCTAACTATATTGCCCAGCAGGCAAGGGTGACAGTCAGTCATAACGGCAAAGAGGTTGCCAAGCTGGAACCGCAAAAACGGGTTTACCAGGTGCAGACCATGCCGATGACGGAGGCGGCGATTGATGCCGGCTTGTTTAGAGATTTATTTGTCGCGATAGGCGAGCCGCTGGGCGATAAGGGCGCATGGAGCATGAGGGTTTATTACAAGTCCTTCATCCGCTGGATATGGCTGGGCGCTTTATTCATGGCGGCGGGCGGCTTGATCGCGGCTTGCGATAGGCGGTATAAAACTGCAAAATAAGTGTAGGGTGTGCCGTGTGCGCCTTAACTTTTAAGACCTGTAGGCTGCGCAGCCTACCTAGCCTTTATTTTTGTTGACAGAGGTAAAAATACGCACTCATAATGTACATTATTGTGTACATTATGAGTGATTGCCATGAAACAAGCTACGTTCACAGAAGTGCGTAACCACGCCAAAAAGTATTTTGATATGGTTGAGTCTGGCGAGTCGCTGCGCGTCCTGCGTAATGGCAAGCCTATTGCCGACATCGTTCCGATAAGCCCCGAGCTGCCTTCCTGGAAACGACGCACGGCGCAGCCGCTGGTCTTGGATGGCGTTTCGGTCAGTCGTATGATTCTGGAAGAGCGTGAGGGCAGTGTTTGATGCTGGTTTTTTTTGATACCTCAGCCTTTGTCAAGCGCTATGTCAATGAGACAGGAACCGACAAAGTTCTGGAATGGTGCGATAAGGCAACTGAAATCGGCTTGGCCGGGATTGCGCTACCCGAGCTCATCTCTGCCTTTTGCCGATTGCACAGGGAGGCACGGATTACCGATACGCAATATCGGCAACTAAAAGCGATGTTAATGGCTGATATTGAAGATGTGGCCCTCTGTGACCTTGCTCCGGCAGTATTGGCGCAGGCGATTTCGAGTCTCGAAAACAATGTACTCCGTGGTATGGACGCCATACACATCGGCAGTGCCGTAGTCCTGAAAGCGGATGTATTTGTCTCGGCCGACAAACGCCAGTGCGAAGCCGCCACCCGAGCCGGATTGCTGGTTAGTCTCGCTGAATGAGCTTACAGCCGGTCGGGATTACAATAGCTGGCCACTTGTTAAGTGGGTAGCCGCATAAATGAAGCAATGCTGCTTTATAACGTGCAAATTATTTGGTAATTAAAAATGCTTAAATTCATCATCCCCTTATTATTATTCATCGTCTTGGCGGTATTCCTGGCGCTGGGCTTGAACCTTCATCCCAGCGAGATTCCCTCGCCGTTGATCGACAAAGTGGCTCCGGAATTTTCTGCTCCGAAGCTGCAAACGCCCGAACAAAAATTAACCCCTGCCGATTTAAAAGGCAAGGTCTGGCTGTTTAATGTCTGGGCATCCTGGTGCGTGTCGTGCCGTTCTGAACATCCGATACTCAATCAACTGGCCAAAACCAAGGCCGCCATTATTGTCGGCCTAAATTACAAGGACGAGCCGGAAGATGCAAAACAGTGGCTGGATCAATTGGGTAATCCCTACGATGTCAGTATCATGGATCAGGATGGTCGTATCGGCATAAACTATGGCGTTTACGGTGTGCCGGAAACCTTCGTGATCGATAAGCAGGGGGTGATTCGTTACAAGCATACCGGTCCGGTTACGCCCGAAGCTGTGCAGCAAGTATTTCTACCGTGGATCGCTAAATTACAGGCTGAAAATTAATCTTGTCCCCCTGAGTTTTTGTTTATACAATATTTATTGTGGAAATCGAGTTTGACCCTAAAAAACACATGGCCAACCTGGTTAATTCATCAAGGCGGCTGGGCTTTGATCGGGCACATGATTTCGATTGGGCTACTGCCAGCATCGCTGAAGATGTACGCCACGTGTACCCGGAGCGGCGTTTTGTGGCCGTGGGTTATCTCGATGAACGTTTGCATGTATTGTGTTTTACGTCCATTACTGGCGGCATTCGGGTTATCAGTTTCCGCAAGGCTAATCAAAGAGAGGCAATAAAACATGGCAAACCCATTACCCTTAACTGATGCAGACGGCGAAGTCCGAGAACTGACTGCCGATGATTTCAAGCATTTCAGGCCAGCAACTGAGGTACTTCCAGAGTTGTTCGGCGCTAAACTAGCGGCCGAAATGTTATCTCCCAAAAAACTTGGCAGGCCGCGCACCGACACGCCAAAAATATTTACCGGCATCCGGTTGGATGCAGAAGTGCTTGATGCCTTTCGTGCCACAGGCCGTGGCTGGCAAACGCGCATCAATGATGCGTTGAAAGAATGGCTGAAAGAACATGCAGCCGGATAAACCTATTTACCATCGAGTTTCAATGAAATATCTATCCATTATTTTCCTGTTGATTCTGTCCGGTGCGGTTTTCGCCAGTACTGAATTTCGCAAGTTTGACAATCCCGAGCAACAGGCGGTTTTTGAAAATCTGACTTCGGAATTGCGCTGTCTGGTTTGTCAAAATCAGACCATCGCCGACTCCAATGCCGAGCTGGCCGCAGATTTACGCAGACAAGTCTATGAAATGCTGGAACAGGGTAAATCGAAGCAGGACATCATTCAATTCATGACCGATCGCTATGGCGATTTCGTGTTATACAATCCGCCGTTTAAGGCCAAGACCGGCTTGCTCTGGCTGGGGCCGGTGGCGTTCCTGTTAATCGGTTTAATCGTTGTCTTTTTGTTTGTGCGGCGTAAAAAATCGACGTTGCGTTCCCAGGCAGAGCTGGGTAACGAGCACTCTGAAAAAATGAAAAAAATCCACAACTTGCTAGAAAAAGGTGAACAATCTTGAATATGCTGTTTTTGTTGATCAGTAGCGTACTGGTCTTGATCGCCTTTTTGATAGTGCTTCCGCCGTTGTGGCGAAAACAGCCGGTTGCAGCCGCAGATATGGATCAGCGCAATATCGCTATTGCCCGGCAGCGCCTGCTTGAACTTAAAGAACAATTGCAAGCCGGCACCTTAAGTCAGGCGCTTTATGATGAGCAGCTGCTCGAACTTGAACAGGCCTTGAGCGATGATCTCGACATAGAATCACCTGTCAACTCAGCACAAAGCCAAGGCCGGTGGGTAGCGTGGCTACTGGTTTCGGCCATCCCTTTGGTGGCGGGTTCACTGTATTGGACCTTGGGCAACTATCCGTCCTTAACTCCTGTTGATCAAACGGCTGCAGCGAAGCAGGCAGCATCGGAACGGGACCAAATGGTCAGCATGGTTGCAGGACTGGCAGCTCGCCTGGAAAAACAACCGGAAGATGCGCAGGGCTGGCTGATGCTGGGGCGCTCCTACAAGTACTTGGAAGATTTTCCTAAGGCTGTTGCCGCTTTCGAGCATGCTTATCGGTTAATAGGCGATAAACCGGAAATCATGTTGCTTTATGCCGATGCGCTGGCCTATGTCAATAATGAGGAACTGGTTGGGAAACCTGCGGAACTGGTTTTTAAGGCTCTGGCGATAGAGCCTGATAACGTGACCGGTCTTTGGCTGGCCGGCATGGCCAAAGCGCAAACCGGCGAGTTTGTCGCGGCGATGGCCTTATGGAAAAAACTGGAAACCTTGTTGCCTCCGGGTTCCGAGGCGTTGCAGGAAATACAAGGTTTGATGGCCAAGCTCGCAACCCAGATACCGGAAGGCACTGAACTGGCGGAAGCCGCCCCGGTGCAAGCAGCTGCGATCCCCTCCTTATCTGCCGCGAACATTGCTGTTGAAGTCAGTTTGTCGCCTGACTTGCAAAAATCAACAAGTCCTACCGATACCGTTTTTGTTTACGCCCAGGCCTTGTCCGGCCCGCAAATGCCGCTGGCCATCGTGCGTAAACAGGTCTCCGAATTGCCGTTAAGCGTCAGTCTGACCGATGCGATGGCGATGATGCCGACCATGAAATTATCAAACTTCGAACAGGTCAAGCTGCTGGCGCGTATTTCCAAATCCGGCAATGCGATGAAACAGCCCGGCGACTTGATCGGCGTCATTGAGCCGGTGGCTTTAGCCGATAAAAGCAGCCATAAAATCGTCATCAACGACCAGGTTAAATGATGGATCAATCCCTTAAATTCGATCTGGATCTGATACATCGTTACGATAAGGCCGGTCCCCGCTATACCTCGTATCCCACGGCTCTGGAGTTGCACGAAGGTTTCGGCGACCAGGAATATCGCCAGCACATCGCAAAATCCAATGCCGCAGGCGGACCCTTGTCGCTGTATTTTCATATCCCTTTTTGCGATACCGTGTGTTTTTATTGCGCCTGCAATAAGATAGTCACCAAAAACCGCAAGCATGCGGACCCTTACCTGGCTAATTTGTGCAAGGAAATTGAGTTGCAGGGTGACTTGTTCAACAAAAATAGGGTGGTCAATCAATTGCACTGGGGTGGCGGTACGCCGACGTTTTTAAGCTACGAACAGATGAAAATTTTGATGGATAAAACCCGTCAGCATTTTCAGCTCAGGGATGACGATCTGGGCGAATATTCGATAGAAGTCGATCCCAGGGAAACCAACGATCAGACCATCAAACAACTGCGCGAACTGGGCTTTAACCGGGTCAGTCTGGGTTTGCAGGATTTTGATCCGGCCGTGCAAAAAGCGGTTAATCGCATCCAAAGCGAAGAACAGACTTTCAGTGTATTAGAGGCCGCCAGAGCCGAGGGTTTCCGCTCGACCAATATTGATTTGATCTACGGCCTGCCGCTGCAAACAGAGGAATCTTTTGCCATTACGCTGGATAAAATCCTGGCGGTAGCACCTGATCGTTTCTCAATCTTCAATTACGCGCACATGCCGGCACGCTTTAAAACCCAGCGCCAGATTAACGATGTCGACATGCCGACGCCCGAGGTCAAGCTGGCTATTTTGCAGATGGTGGGGCAAAAATTAACCGAAGCCGGTTATGTTTATATCGGCATGGATCATTTTGCCAAACCCGATGACGAACTGGCCGTCGCCCAGCGCGAGGGGCATCTGTACCGGAATTTTCAGGGTTATTCCACGCATTCTGATTGCGATCTGATCGGTTTTGGTATTACCTCTATAGGCAGGGTCGGCGATGCGTATATCCAGAATGTCAAAGAGCTGGACGAATACGATAGTCTGATCAGCCAGGGAATACTTCCGGTATTTAAGGGTGTAGAGCTGGATGAGGATGACAAACTGCGCCGCGCGGTGATTACGCAGTTGATTTGTCATTTTGAGCTGAACTTTGCCGGTATCGAACAGCAATTTTTGATTAATTTTGCCGAGTACTTTGCGTCGGAACTTCAAGCCTTAGTTCCGATGCAGACCGACGGCTTGTTGGTTTTATCAAACGAACAGATCAAGGTGTTAGCCTCCGGCCGCTTGTTGATCCGCAACATCTGCATGGTGTTCGACAAATATCTGGCGCAAAAGCCGCAGCAGTTTTCAAAGGTTATTTAAGTCATGAGTACAGATAGAATTATCGAGCTGGAAATAAAAGCAGCTTATCAGGAAGACTTGCTGCAAGCCTTGAATCAAATAGTAGGTTCACAGCAGCAACAGATAGGCCGACTGGAGGCCACTTGCCGGATGCTTAACGAGCGGATCAAAAGCCTGTCCACCGAGGCTGGCAGCGGTGAGAATGTTGAGGAATTGCCGCCGCATTATTAGCTGTTGTGTGGCATTATAGCCATACCTTAAGTTAAAGCAGTATAGGACGCGCGTCAGAAAGGAACATGAGCCAGACTATAATTGTAAGTTTACCTAGCGATATAACCGTTGCCTGGGCTCAGCAGGTTGTTGACAGACATCATGCGGACACTATTGTTAGCAGCGTGGAGGTTGTTGCTGTAGATATAGGCACGACCACACGGGTTTGTGTGTTTGTCGAGCATGACGGCCCGCTCACCTTGCCGAGTCGGTGGTTCGTGAAACTGCCGTCACTGGCCTGGCGAGCGAGACTGATTACGGCCTTACCCAGGTTGCTGCATAACGAAGTGCGTTTCTATAACGAATTGGCATCCTCTGTTCCCCTGATAGTGCCTATTTGTCTTGCAGCCCATAGTCGATATGGCCGGGGATCGACACTGGTGCTTGCTGATGTTGCCCAATGTGACGGTATTGCCTGTGTGGCCAGCGATACCTTGACGCTTGGCCAAGCGGTTTTGGTCGTTGAGCAACTTGCTCGCAGCCATGCGCGGTTTTGGAATACCATGCATCTAAGTAATCGATCAAAAGTTAT
>CANNNN010000123.1 GCA_947506075.1 Methylococcaceae bacterium | reverse complement strand
GACTATTCGACATATCTGTCTAAACCTTTTGCAAAAGCAAGTGTCGAAGCTTAGCATCAAAAAACAGCGTTATAGGTCTGCATTGAATGATGACTTCCGCTCTAAGGTTTTGTTTGGCTAAGGATTTTAATGCGTTTGCCCTGATTATTTACAATGCAGGTGAATAAACGTCGTTCGATTCGGAGCGATTTTTGGCACCAAGGAGAATGAAATAGGAGCTACGCAAACCCGCTGCGTTCGGATAAAATGCATCTTTTTTGGCTTTTGTAAAATTATGGCTAGTAATATTCGTGTTGAAAGATGCAGTGGCGCAGCGCTGGAGCAATTTATTCCAGAACTTGCCCGGCTTAGAATCCAGGTATTTCGCGACTTTCCGTATTTGTATGATGGGGATATTGACTACGAAAAGAAGTATTTGCAGACTTACATCGATTGCCCTGAAAGCGTTATCGTAATCGCTTTTGACGGCGATAAAGTGGTTGGGGCATCGACGGCAATTCCGATGAAACAGGAAACTGAGGAGCTGAAAAAACCGTTTCTTGAGCGCGGTTACAATCTCGAGGAAGTTTTTTATTGCAGTGAATCTGTGCTGGACAAACGTTACCGAGGCTTAGGTATAGGCGTCCGGTTTTTTGAGCATAGAGAGGCTCATGCAAAGGACTTGGGTGGCTTTAACGTTATCTGTTTTTGCTGTGTAGAAAGACCGGCCGATCATCCCAGGCGACCTGGTGGTTATGTGTCCCTGGATCAATTCTGGATCAAACGCGGCTACGTAAAACATCCTGAGCTTACTACGACATATACCTGGAAAGACCTGGATGATGAAAATGAAACGCCAAAACCGATGACTTTCTGGTTGAAACATGAACATTAAGATCGCATCTGCTCAGTACGACATCAGTTTTTTGAAAAACTGGCAACAATATCAGGACAAAGTTGAGCGCTGGGTTGATGAAGCTGTCCAGCAGGAGGCGAAGATCCTGCTTTTTCCTGAGTATGCCAGCATGGAACTGGCCTCGTTGTTCAGTAAAGCGGTTTATTCCTCTTTAAGCGAACAATTGGTAGCCATGCAGCCCTTGCTGGAGGATTATTTACGCTTGTTCTATGGGCTGGCTAAAAAATACCAGTGCATTATTCAGCCTGGCACGTTTCCGGTGAAAATAGCTTCTGGCGCATATCGAAACAGGGCTTATCTGTTTATGCCTGGCCAGTATGATTATCAGGATAAGCTGATGATGACCCGTTTTGAAAACGAGCGTTGGCTGATTCAGCATGGTGAGCACTTAAAATGTTTTGATACTGAATACGGAAAAATAGCGATCAATATTTGCTATGACAGTGAGTTTCCGCTGCTAGCCAGAAAGCAGGTTGAAGCCGGGGCCAAGCTGATATTGGTGCCTAGCTGTACCGATACCTTGGCAGGTTTCCATCGCGTGAAAATAGGCTGTCAGGCAAGGGCTCTGGAAAATCAGTGTTTTGTCGTGCAAGCTTCATTAGTAGGCGATGCGCCGTGGTCTGAAGCAGTGGATGTCAATGTCGGTGCGGCGGCGATTTATACGCCGGTGGATCGAGGCTTTCCTGATAACGGTATTTTAGCTGAAGGCAAGCTCAATGCCGTGCAATGGGTTGTTGCCGACCTATCGCTTAGCGCTTGTGAAACGGTTCGGGAGCAAGGGCAGGTATTTAACTACAGAGACTGGCCGTTGCATGAGACATTTCAGTTGCGCGGTAGCAAAGAATAAAATGCCGCAGATACACAGATTATGCACGGACTTTTTTGCGTCTGAATATTTGATAGCTTTGATCTGTGAATCTGTGGCAATTGTTGCTGTTGCTAACCAGGGCATCAGTTAAAAATAGATTCAAAAGAATAACCGTTAAATTCCAGGATTTCTTTCATTCTCTTTAAGGCATCCATTTGAATCTGTCTGACACGCTCCCTGGTTACGCCCAGCTCTTTAGCGACCTGTTCAAGGGTTGAGTCTTCATAACCGCAAAGTCCATAGCGACGACAGATGACTTCGCGTTGCTTTTCGGAAAGTTGAAATATCCATTTGGATATATTTTCTTTAATGCCGTCTTCTTGGATTTTGTCAGCGGGTGATAGGCTCTCACTATCAGATATTGACTCAACTAAGGGTTTGTCAAAATCCTTGCCGCCCGGAATGTCGATGGAGGTAACCCGCTCATTAAGCTTGAGCATTTTTTCAACTTTTTTGACCGGTATGTCCAGATGCTCGGCTATATCTTCGGCATTCGGTTCGTGATCGAGTAACTGTGCCAAATGCCGTTGAGCTTTAAGGTAAGTGTTCATTTCTTTAACAATATGAATCGGCAAACGAATAGTTCGCGTCTGATTCATAATGGCTCGTTCAATGGTTTGCCTGATCCACCAGGTCGCATAAGTTGAAAATCTAAAGCCTCTTTCGGGGTCGAATTTCTCAACAGCATGCATTAAGCCCAGGTTGCCTTCTTCAATCAAATCCAGTAAGGGCAAGCCTCTGTTTAAATAGCGGCGGGAGATTTTGACAACGAGGCGTAAATTACTTTCGATCATGATTTTGCGGGCTGCAGCATCACCCAGTAAAGCTCTGGCACCGTAAATTTTTTCCTGCTCAGCGGTTAGCAGTTGCGAACGGGCCAGTTCATTCAAATAAACTCGCGTTGCATCCATACTTTTGTCTTGCCGTGCATCCATGGCCGGAGTCTCGTCAATATCTTCAATTTGGGCTCCATGCATTGCGCTGTGCAAGTTCTCCGTACCCTTCATCCAGTGGCTTGTGCTTCCTTGGTTCATGCTGACGAATGGGGAATTTGTCTGGGGGTCGTCGTCAAAGGATAAAGGGTCATTAAATAATACACAAACATCATCGTCCAATAGTTCAGCTAGTTCTGCTTTCATGATAACCTCTGCAATAATCGACCCAGGCCGAAATGGTGTTAATGTTTTTTCGGTAAAAAATTAAGTGGATTTACCGGTTTACCGTCTTTTCTGATTTCAAAATGCAGCGATGTTTTATTTGATCCTGCCTGCCCAACTTTTGCAATAAGCTGGCCTTTTTCTACTGAATATCCTTCCGCAACAAGCAACTGACTATTATTTGCATAAGCGCTTAAATAGACATCGTTGTGCTTGATAATCAGTAATTGACCGTAGCCCATCAAACCTTGTCCGCTATATACAACTTTACCTGTTTCAGCCGCGCTTACGTCCTGCCCAAAAGCGCCGTCTATATCGATGCCTTTGTTACCGGTTTTAGAAAAGGCTTTTAAAACTTTTCCTTTTATCGGCCATTTAAAGTTTAACTTTAACATGCTTTTGTTATCAATTGAAATAATTGATTTTTTTTGTGAACTAATTCCGTTTTTTTCGGTGGAATTGTTACTGGTACGGGAATTATATGGCGGCTGTACAGTCAAAATATTTAATGAGTTAGTGGTTTTTTGTTGGGCAATGACTTTGTTTTCTGTTGTTTCGATTTGTGTTTCGTGCAACGACTCTTTGCGCCGGTCTATTTTTTGCGCCGGTGGCTTGGCTGTTAATATCTCTGTGTGATGGACTTTGGGGGGGGAATCAACCCCGGTTACAGGGCTGTTAGGCTTGCTTCCCGTATTAGGCTCGGAAACTTTTATGTTTTGGCCTATTTCCAGCCTATAAGGAGGAGCGAGCTGGTTCCATTGCGCTAATTTACGATAATCCAGACTAAAGAGCAGGCTTATCGCGTACAAGGTTTCGCCCTTCTTTACCTGGTGATACTTTGTCTGATTCGGAGAAGGCGTCTTATCTTTAGTAACGTCGGGGTGATTGGTGCTGATAGGCGCGTAGTTTGGACTGACAGTAGTGCAGCCATTCAATAATGTTGAAAATAGCGTAATAAAAATAAACTTTGTAGTAGTGGAGGTCATGGATGCTTAGTGTTTTAACAAAATCTTTTTGGCCAGATTTATTTTTGCTGCCAAGTAATTCGACCCGCCGCGATCAGGGTGTATTTTTTGCATCAATTTCCGATGAGCGGCAATAATTTCTGCGTCCGGCGCACCTATCTTCAAACCTAATACTTCGTGCGCCTCTTCAATCGACATATCGCCGTTAGCGTTAGGCTTGTTTTGCCAGGATGAGTTTTTTTTTCCTGACCATAATTTTTGTAAGAAGGGGGCGTACTGTAAGGCTGTCGGCATTACACGGAGTATAAAAGCTGCGGTCACGCCTATCAGCGCAAAAAGCCAGTTCAAACGTCCGGTTGCCGTTAAATAAAGTACGGCCAATCCGGTAACTGACAACAATAAAGTTTTAAGGTAACCGGCCAATACCGACGGTGGCGTTTTTAAAAATCGGCGTACCGAAAAATAGACAATAATGAAAAACAACAAAAGAAGATAGATTCGAATCAAGGTTTACTCCTGAATGAATGATTGGTTATTTCCATCAAAGAACGTCTCATAGTTACAACAGAACCGGAATAGTGTTTGGGTAAATAATACCTTAGAATGTGACATCTTATGATAACAATCTAATGTTAATTGATATGCAGAATGCTCAAATCCCTATTTTAGGTTTTGTCGCCGCAAGCGGAACAGGGAAAACTACATTGCTGATCCAAATAATCCCGATTTTAAAACAATGCGGTTTGCGTATTGGCCTGATAAAGCATAGCCATCATGATTTTGATATTGACCGTCCGGGAAAAGACAGTTTTCGCTTGAGGGAAGCCGGTGCCTCGCCTGTCATGTTGGTATCGCCTTATCGGCGCGCGATGATTACCGAATTGACTTCGGAGCATGAACCCGGATTAGATGAGCAGCTAAAGCAATTCGATCAATCTGTACTTGACCTGATTCTGGTTGAAGGGTTTAAGTCGGAAAAGTTTCCCAAGATCGAATTGCATCGACCCTCGCTGGCACAGCCTCTGCTCTATCCAGATGATCCGGACATTATTGCGATCGCTGTCGATGCTGCACTGGAGACTCCTAGCTATTTGACGCAACTGGAACTCAATCGGCCTGAAACAGTTGCCGCATTTATTCAAACTCATATTGCGAGCAAGCTATGATCGATGCATGCAGTCTTGAATCCAAACCGTTACTGTCTGTGGAAGAGGCGCTGGACAGAATTAAGGCCGCCGTAATTCCGATAAGCGACACAGAAACCCTCGCGCTAAAAAATGCGTTGGGGCACGTGTTAGCAGAATCAGTTTATGCACCGATCAATATCCCACCTGATCGGAACTCGGCTATGGATGGTTATGCTTTTGCCAGTCGCGATAGGTCTCAGGGGCAAGAATTTACGCTGAGTTTGGTCGGAACCTCCTGGGCCGGACAACCTTTTCTGGAGCCGTTGCAAGCGGGTCAGTGCGTCAGGATTTTTACCGGTGCGGTCGTGCCGATAGAAGCTGATTCCGTGATCATGCAGGAACAAGTGCAGGTTCAGAATCAAAGCATACATTTCCCAGCTAACACGCTAGCTTTGCAAAATATTCGGGAAATCGGCGAAGACGTAAATCTGGGTAGTTGTTTAATAGCTCAGCCTAAAAAGTTGACGGCGGTTGATCTCGGCTTACTGGCCTCTGCTGGAGTAGCTGAAGTTACTGTCAAGCGGCAGTTGAACATTGCCTATTTTTCGACCGGCGATGAATTGACCCCCTTAGGTCAGCCGCTGGCGATAGGAAAAATATACGACAGCAACCGCATGATGCTCGGTGGTCTATTGTCAGACCCCGGCTATAGCGTCACTGATCTGGGTATTATTCCCGACAATAAGCAGCTGCTTGAAGACAGTTTTATTAAAGCATCCAAAAATCATGATGTGCTGATAAGCACTGGTGGCGCGTCAGTCGGGGAGGCCGATTATGTCCAGGAAATTCTACGCAACTGCGGGGAAGTCGATTTCTGGAAAATTGCGATAAAACCCGGAAAGCCGCTGGCTTTTGGAAAAATAGGGGCATGCTATTTTTTTGGTTTGCCCGGTAATCCGGTTGCCGTTGTCGTGACCTTACAGCAGATAGTAGCGCCCGCACTCAGGCAGCTTTCCGGCGCACCTTTTTCCACAAGGTTAAGATTTTTAGCGACCTCTACCACCGCATTAAAAAAAGCCCCGGGGCGACAGGAATACCAGCGAGGCATTCTGAGTCAAGATGAAAGTGGGGCGTTTTTTGTTGCCTCGGGGGGTGCGCAAGGCTCGAATATCCTCAGTTCCATGAGTCAAAGCAGTTGTTATATCATATTGCCAAAAGCGTGTGATGGCGTAAAAGTGGGTGACAGAGTAACCGTGGAGCCATTTAGTCTGCTGATTTAGCGGATGTCTTCAACGTGATGTTTTATTAGTTACAAAACGCCTAATCCACCAGATCAACTTTAACCAGAATATGCATCTGGGTATTGCCCGTTTGGCGCGTATTATCATGTGCGCTGCCCAAGCTACTGCTATTTTCGCCGACCCCTCCTAGTTCTGCCCACTCGCCAAGATTAATTCTGATGGTTGATTGCGCATTCTGGGTTTCTATCTGTCCACGGCCGTTCAATCTGTCCGACCAAGGTGACACGCTAAGGATGACCTGTTGCGCGACCAGTCTGGGTATCACGTCAAAACCGGTGGTCACTTCAAGGTATTCGGTTGTTGTGGGATAGCCATAACCTGAGTAATTCTGTCTTGGATAAACATTGCCCGTTTTAATGTGGGCTGGTATACCTTCAAGGGTTCGAATAGTTTGGGTGTTTTGAGCCGCGTCCTTATCTTGAGTCTGATAGATATGACCGATGACGGGGCTGTTGAATCTTGATGGGGCGTCAACAGAAGCATTCATATGAACTCGAACTGCCGCATTAAGTTCATCGGCGGTAGTCTGCCTGCTTTGAATGACTGTGATCAGCAGATTTTTTTGCTGCGCATCCAGTTGCTTGACGAGAGCATTGATTTCATCCAGTCGGGCAGGTGTGGTTTTGACCAGTAAATTGGAGCCGTTGTCGATTAGCTGAGCGCTATTGCCTAGCAATGGAGTAAGTAGCGGTATTAGCTCGGATGCGGGTCTATTGGCTAACGGGATGACTTCAAGAATGGTGTTTTCGGAAAAAGCACTGCTGTATAGCAGGGTTATGAAAATAAAAACTAAAACTTTTTTCAAGGTATAACTCCGGTACAAGTAACTATTGGCGCCGACTGAAAACTGACCAGGGGATTTAGCGATGCAGCGTACTACACCGCATCAGATTAGTCGACCAAACTAATAATGGTTTTGACCTCCTTTTTTGGCTTGAGTTATTTTGGACTAGCGATAAATTCTGTGCGCTGCAGTTTTATAGCTGAAGTTTCCTAAAAAATCATCAAGCCACCATGCGCAGCAATACGGCTACCAGCGAATTTTTCGTGGGTTTGCCAGGTTTGGGGCAAACCCTATCAAAATCT
>CANNNN010000122.1 GCA_947506075.1 Methylococcaceae bacterium | reverse complement strand
TAAAATAACCCGTGCCGTTAAAGGCGCGACCTTGATCGGCAATGGGCCAGAGGTATTAACCAAAGTGTCTATGGTTGGTAACGATCTGCAGCTGGATAGCGGTGTCGGCACCTGCGGCAAGGAAGGCCAAAGCGTGCCGGTCGGCGTCGGTCAGCCTACCTTGAAAATTGATGGTTTGACGGTTGGCGGGACCAGCGTTTAAGTGAGATTTACCCAATATTTTCTATATACGCGGAATAGGGTGGATCGATCACCGATTAAACTTGAATGGATAGAAAGTGTTGTGACCTGCCCGCTTAAAACTCAAAGACAAGCAGATGGACGGTTTAAGAAATGGGGTTTTATTCAGGAAGAAGACAAATATTTAAGGGTTATTGTGCTTGAAGATGGTGAGACGGTACATAATGCTTTCTTTGATAGAGGATTTAAAGAGGTGGATAATGAAAATTAAATATTTTGAAGATACCGATACGGCATTGCTGGAGTTTTCAGATCACCCGGTTTTTGAGACTAAAGAAATTAATGAAAATATTTATCTGGACTTGGATGAGGCAGGTAATTTGATTGGCATGACGATTGAGCACGCAAGGTTGCAAGCCAATATTAATGAAGTTTCATTTCAGCAGATAAATCGTCAAGTCGCATAAAAAGAAAATGAAGTCATGTAGGGTGCGCATCGCGCACCATTTTCCTACACAAACTAGAGAACACAGTGCAAAATCAGGAACAAATAAACCATTTAAAAAATACCGTTCAGGACATCTTGAACGAAGCGGTAAAACAGGGCGCCAGCGCCGCAGAAGCGGGCTTGAGCCAGGACAATGGCTTATCCGTAGCCGTGCGTCTGGGCGATGTCGAAACCATAGAGCATCATTGCAGCCAGGGTTTGGGCGTGACCGTTTATTTTGGTCAGCGCAAAGGCTCGGCCAGCACTACCGACTTGTCGGTCGCATCGATAAAGGAAACAGTCAGCGCGGCCTGCAGCATTGCCCGCTACACCAGTGAAGATGAATATTCCGGTTTGCCGGAGCCAGAGCGGCTGGCTACCGAATTCCCCGAGCTCGACCTTAACCATCCGTGGGATATCGGTGTCGATGGGGCGATTGCGCTGGCCACCGAATGCGAAGATGCGGCCCGGTCTTATCATGCTGAAATCAGCAATTCCGAAGGCGCATCGGTAGATACGCATCAGGGCCTCCGGGTGATGGGCAATACCCTTGGTTTTCTTCAGGGCTATGCCTCAACCCGCCATTCGTTGAGCTGTTCGGTATTGGCGCAACGCGGTGACAGCATGCAGCGCGATTACTGGTACACCGTCGCAAGAAATGCGCTGAATCTGGAGCCTGCAGTGGCTGTAGGTAACAAAGCAGCCGAGCGGACGCTACGTCGTTTGCAGGCGCAGAGCTTAAGCACGCGCCAGTGCCCGGTGCTGTTTTGTGCGGAAACCGCTTCCGGTTTGCTGGGTTCGTTTATCGGTGCAATCAGCGGCGGCAATCTGTATCGAAAATCCACTTTTTTGTTGGATGCGCTGGATACCCAGGTCTTTCCTGAGTTTGTCCGCATCCACGAGCAACCCTATATAAAAGGCGGCTTGGGCAGTAGCGCCTATGACGGTGAAGGTGTTGCGACCCAGGTCCGCGACATCGTCAGCGACGGCATCTTGCGCGGCTATGTGTTGAGCACTTATTCTGCCCGTAAATTAGGTCTGCACAGCACGGGCAATGCCGGCGGCGTACATAATTTAACGATAGATACCGGAACCCTTGATTATCAAGCCATGTTAAAAGAACTGAATACCGGCCTGCTGGTCACCGAGTTGATGGGGCAGGGAGTCAATATGGTGACCGGCGATTACTCGCGCGGAGCGGCCGGATTCTGGGTCGAAAACGGCGAGATCCAATATCCGGTTGAAGAAATCACCATCGCCGGTAATTTGAAAGACATGCTTAAAAACATCGTTGCGGTGGGTAATGATGTCGATTATCGCGGCAACATCCGTACCGGTTCGATACTGGTCGAGCGGATGTCGATAGCCGGGGAATAAAAAAGCCTTATTCACATGGATATACAGGATGGACTGGATAAAAATCCTGTTCATCCATGTTAAAAATTTTATACTTATCTAATCGCCAAGGCTTTTAACAATATCCTCTATCAGCTGCGGCCCGCGATATATCAGGCCGCTGTATACCTGCACCAGACTCGCTCCCGCTGTTAATTTTTCCTGGGCGTCAGCCGCCGTTAAAATTCCGCCTGCGGCAATGATCGGGATCTTGCCTTTTAGTTCCGTTGCCAGTTCCCTGACCACCTGTGTGGATTGATCCTTAACCGGAGCGCCGCTTAAACCACCGGCTTCTGCGGCAAGTGGATGACCTGCGATTTTGTCACGGGCAATCGTGGTGTTGGTTGCAATCACGCCGTCGATGTCAAAGTCCAGCAACAGGCGGGCAATATGGCTGATTTCATCGGTACTCAGATCGGGGGCAATTTTCAGGGCCAAGGGCACGTAATTGCCATGCTGTTGTTGCAGTTTAAGTTGCTCTTCTTTTAACGCGGAAATAAGACTTTTAAGTTCATCGCCCTGCTGTAGCTGGCGCAGGTTTTTGGTGTTTGGCGAGGATATGTTAATCGTGATGTAACTGGCTGCGCTGTATGCCTTGCGCAAGCCGATCAAATAATCGTCCGCCGCCTGAGCTATCGGCGTATCGAAATTCTTGCCGATATTAATCCCTAAAATGCCGGGGAAATGGCTTTGTTTTACCTGGGCCAGCAGATGGTCAATTCCTGAATTATTAAAGCCCATCCGGTTGATAATGGCCTGGTGCTCGGGCAGTCTGAACAGGCGCGGTTTCGGGTTACCGGGTTGTGGGCGTGGAGTTACCGTACCGATTTCTACAAAGCCAAATCCCAGTGCCGACAGCGCGTTGATATAATCGCCGTTTTTATCCATGCCTGCGGCAAGCCCAACCGGATTGTTAAAGTCCAGACCCATGACAGTGACCGGTTTGTGGTCGATTTTCGGGTAAACCAGTTTGGCTAAGCCGGACATGTAGGTCGCGTTTAGCAGTTTAAGCGTCACTTCGTGAGCGGTTTCGGGGTCCAGGGAAAATAACAGCGGACGTAAAAGTGGATATAGATTCATAGGTGTAGCCGAGTAGTAAGCGTGAGTAACAGCTGGAGTGCAGGCTTTGCCTGCAGGTACAAGCGAAGCTTGCACTCCCGTTGTCGTACATTGTTAGTGTTCGCTGGTTAGATTGTAAGGCTCTGCCGCGACCTGCGGCGTGCGTTCCAAAATCAGATCGACCATCAGTTGTGCGGATGCCGGTCCCATCGCCAAGCCGTTTCTAAAATGACCGGCATTAATATATAAATTGCCGATTTCGGGATGTTTGTCGATATAGGGAATCCCATGGTCGGTTCCCGGTCTTAAGCCCGCCCAGTGTTTAATGACAGGAAAATCGTTAAGCGACGGCAATAACTTGACCGCAAAAGCATGTAAGCGGTCTTTAGCGTCCTGCGTAGTGGTCTTGTTGTAATCATCGCGTTCAACGGTGCTGCCCGCCAGTATTTTACCGTCACGTCGCGGAATCAGGTATTGATCGTCATCCAGCACCATATGACGCAAGGTTTCCGGCTGCGCATCGAATAACAGCATTTGGCCCTTAACCGGAGCGATTTTCGGCGCATCGCTGCCCGGAAAAAACTGCCGGAACAGCTGTCCGGTCCAGGCTCCCGCAGCAATAACCAGCTGATTGACGGCGAACGAACCGGAGCTGCAGGAAATAGCGCTGATGCGGTTTTTAGTCAGGGTAATCGCCGTAACTTCGCACTGTTCAAGCAGCGTCGCGCCTTTATTGAGCAGATCCTGTTTTAAGGATTTAACCAGTCTGGGATTTCGCGCCTGGGCAATCTCGGGCAGCCAGAGCGCTTGTTCGGGGAGGGTGTTGAGTGGAGTCAACAATTCGGCAGTCGCGGGTTGGTAGTTTATAGCGTTGGTAACGCACCAGTTGACTGCCGCCGTATGGTCAGGATTTTTAGTGATCAGCAAGCCGCAGGGATCCCATTCCGGGTCTATCAGTGTTTCTGTCGTCAGTTGCGCGGCCAAAGCCGGATACAGCTTCAGGCTTTGTAGCACCAGTCGGGAAATCGCATCCGGTTGTCTCCACGGATAGAGCGGCAGCAAAATGCCACCGCCTGCCCAGGACGATTCCTGGCCCAGTGATTTTTTTTCAAGAATCGCGACAGTGGCGCCTGCCTTAATAAGCTCGCGAGCCGTCAGCAGGCCGATAATGCCGCCGCCTATGATAGTGATATCCGGGGTAGTAGTCATGAAGATGAAATAAGATTAAAGCAAAAAGCGCAGTTTCAGAAAGGATGTTTTTTGGCTTGTTTTCTAACGTTACGTGGTAATAAGGCGAACACGAGTATCATTAAAGATAGGCGATGCGCAACGCTGGCAGCTCACGCGGCGCGGACTTGCGGCAAACGAACATCGACAATAATTTCTGAATAAGGGGCAAAGACGCGGCCTTTATCGTCCTTTTCCACAGCCTGCCATTCAGCCAGCTTTTCCATATCGCCATGCACATTTTTGTAATCGCGTTTCACGCGTCGGGCGAGTTCGGCTATGGTCATAGGGCCGCCTTCGCGTAAGGCCGCAAGCAAATCCCAGCGTCGCGGAGTGAATACAGCAAAGAACTGTCCAACATCAGAAAATCCCACGCCAAAATAGGCTGTCGGTGATTCGCCTCGTTCCAGTGCTTCCATGGTCTGGGCTGCTCTTGTCAGGGTATGCTCCAGCGGTTCTCCCACTTGCACATTAAGAATATGTTCGTTCATTGTTCAGCTCCTTTCACATCGGCCATAAAATCGGCCATTAGTTGCTGTGGATTTACGAAGCGGTAAGCCTGTTCTCGGTCGCCAAAATGTTTGTGGTCGCCCTTGCCGCGTTCTTTGTCATAGCTCACTATCCGCTTTCCTTCGATTATATAGACCAGGCGATACTTGTAAGGATGTTCGGAAGGCGGAACAGGTTTAGGTACTTGCCAAATCACGATTTCGACAATTCCAGTGCCATAGGCTTCCTTGACACGAAAAATTTCTTTGGCTTTCATAATAGCCATTACAGCATAGAGTTGATATGGTGTCTAGCGCCATGGATGGTTCATGCGTTGGCGTGTGGGAATGATATAAAATTCAACTGCGGAGAGCCTGAAAACCCACGCGTGTGGTTTAATTGTATAACCAGGGAAGTTGTTGTTTTTCGCATACAGGCAGGTATTTATAGTTAATGTTACGCTCATAGTGATTGATTAATAAGGATTATTTAATATCAAAAAAGTGCCGTTAAAACTTGTAGGGAATTAATTTAACTGCTACTATTACCGGCGTAAGAGACGCTTTGTTGTTAATAAGCAAAATTTTGTAAAATAACAACCTCATGAGGGGGATTAATGATCAATAAAACTAAACTAGTGCTGGGCATTGCGACGGCATTAACTTTGGCCGGCGCACTGGTTTCTACAGACGCTATGGCACATGCAAAAAAAGCTAAGCACCGTGTTGTTACCGAATCATCGAGCTCTTATTCAAGCTCCACGACTCAATCTAGCAACGCTAAGCTGGATGCGATGGAAGCACAAATGCAAGCCATGCAGGCTGAAATCAGCCGTTTAAGAGCGGAATCAGGCCGTCCTGTTGCTAGCCCAGAAGCCGGCAAGGTTCAGGAACTGGATCAGTGGATGACCGATGTTAAGGCTGGAAAAGCTAAAGTAGCAGCGCCAAAAGACCATTTGTTCTCTGTTCGTGGTGGCTGGATGCATATGAATGACAATCGTGGATCGACTCAGGGTCTCGTGGGTTCAGGGATAGGAATTGACCTTTTGACCAGTGAAACAAAGAAGGAAGCGGGCTATTATGGTGGTGCGATCGACTTCAATGTGAACAACGACCTGTTCGGCTTGATGAATCATACCTCTTTCGGCATTGAATTTGGCGTCGAATATGCAGAATTAGGCGATAGAAAAACGAATGGTTTAGGAACTGCTCTTACTGCACTTCATGGAACTCCTGCTTTGAGTTCAGTGACGGTAAACCAATTAAGAATTAACGCGTCACCAAAAATCAAATTCATGCACGGCAACAAATTCAGGCCTTGGTTGATTCCAGTCGGTTTGGACATCAACATCATCAGTCCACCATCTGATGCGGTAACCGTACTGAATACCGGCATGCAGTTCGGCGCTGGTGCTGAATATGAATTGCTGAGAGGTATCGTTATCGGCGCAGACGGTCGTTATCATCATTCATTTGATGATATTGACGGCGTTGATACAGACGGCTTCACCTTGGGCGGTTCTGTCGGTTTCAAGTTCTAAGTTTAACTACTTGGCGAAACCCGAAAGGGCAAAAAAGGGAGGGTTTCAAACCCCTCCCTTTTTTTTGCCGGAAATATTTGAATTTTGAGTCTATTTGCCCTAGACTTATACCACTTTAAGTACAGCTTAGTGAGGTGTGTGGTGCGAATTATTACTTTTACCCAGGCAAGAAGCAGCTTGAAAGCCGTTCTCGATGGTGTGGTTAATGACGCCGATTGTACGGTGATTACCCGGCGTGACGCTGAAAATGCGGTTGTTATGTCCATGGATTATTACAATGGCTTAATGGAAACTGTACATTTACTAAAATCGCCTGCAAATGCCGCGCATCTTGCCAAGTCTATCGAACAATACAAAACCGGCAACATCAAAGAGCGAGATATTATTGATGAGTAGAGCGTTGGCCTGGACTGATGCAGCCTGGATTGATTATTTATACTGGCAAGAGCAAGACAAAAAAACCTTAAAACGCATCAATAAGTTAATTGCTGACACAAAAAGAGCGCCGTTTGAGGGCATAGGCAAACCCGAACCGCTGAGAGAAAACTTCTCGGGCTTTTGGTCAAGACGAATCGATGATTCAAATCGTCTGGTTTATGCGGTGGATGATAGACACTTAACCATCATTGCCTGTCGTTATCACTATGAAACTAACTGAGCCAAGTAGGGTGCGCGATACGTACCTTAAAGGACTTAGCATAAACACCTTTATCTTTGCATTCAGTAGGGTAACGCCTTATGATGGTACTTAATTTGGTGCTATATAAAGACAGGTGATGGTTATGAGTATGTTGCAGGATATTCGCCCGGTAAGTTATTTAAAGTCCAGGTCTGCTGATATTTTAAGGCAGGTTAATGAGACACATAGACCTATTATCATTACTCAGAATGGGGAGCCTAAAGCAGTATTGCAAGACCCTGAAAGTTACGAAAACATGAGGAATTCCCTCGGTTTGCTGAAACTGCTTTGTTTGGCAGAAGACGAGTTAAGGCAAGGCAAGACGCTTGCCCAGAACCAGGTTTTTCAAAATATAGAGAAACTTC
>CANNNN010000121.1 GCA_947506075.1 Methylococcaceae bacterium | reverse complement strand
TTAAAATTAGCGGAAGGCTAAATCCATTAATTCTAGCGTCAGGGACTTATAACTATTATGAAATTCGATAGCCGTTAAAAGCAAAATCATTTTTATTCAAATAGTTATAAGTCAGACAGACTCCTAGCCAAAACCTACAGCGTCGACCAGCAGACGCCGGATTCAGCGCCGACCATGACCGCCATCGTGACCGGGGTTAAAACCATCGGCGATTCGCTATCGGTCAATCAATTCGTGCCTCATGGCGAGCCTAAGGCTGAGGTGGTCAATGCGAACAAACTCACGACCATTCTGGAGCAGGCCAAGCAGCGCGGCTTGTCAGTCGGCATCGTTTCCACGGCCCGCATTACCCATGCGACACCAGCCGCAACCTATGCCCATACGGCCGAGCGCGACTGGGAAGGCGATGCGGATCTGCCCGCCGGTGCGACCGTCCCCGACATCGCCGCGCAACTGGTCGATTTCACTAGCAACGGCGGCATTGATGTCGCTCTGGGCGGCGGTCGGGCGAGGTTTCTGCCTGCCTCGGTGCTGGACCCCGAATACCAGAGCGCAGGGAAACGCAAAGACGGACGCGACCTGACCGTGGACTGGACTAACAAGCACACGAATGCAAAATATGTGTGGGATAAAGCGGGCTTTGACGCGATAGACACTAGCACCACCGAGCATTTACTGGGCCTGTTTGAGCCGTCGCATGTACATTATGAGGCTGACCGGGTAACTCACGACAAGGCCGGCGAGCCCTCGCTGACCGAGATGACCACTAAAGCCCTCGACATTCTGAAAAAGAATCAACAAGGTTATTTTCTGATGGTGGAGGGTGGCCGCATCGATCACGCGCATCACGCCGGCAATGCCTATCGTGCGCTGACCGAAACCCGACAGTTGGCGACGGCGGTACAGGCGGCTATCGACAAAACCAATCCTGAAGAGACCCTGATTATTGTCACCGCTGATCATAGCCATGTGTTTACGATCGGCGGTTATCCGCAGCGTGGCAATCCTATCCTGGGGCTGACTCAGGGCGTGGGGGCAAGCAAGCCTGATCTTGATATGCTGGGTTTGCCTTACACGACGCTGAATTTCGCTAATGGTGCTGGCTATACCGGCAAATCGAATCTTCAGCCGGAAGGTTCAAAATCCTTTCATGCGGCCACCGGGCTTTGGCCTTCAGGCAGCGAAGGCCACACACCGTCGAAATTCTCCGCTATCCGCAAGGGACGCCCTTTACTCGACAATACTAAGGTACAGGGCGCTGATTATCTGCAGGAAGCAATTATCCCACTGGCGGCAGAAACGCACGGCGCCGAAGACGTTGCGATTTTTGCGGGCGGCCCTAAAGCTTATTTGTTTCACGGCATCGTCGAGCAAAACGTGATTTATCATGTGATGGCGGAAGCCTTGGGCTTTAACAAACAGGAGGCTGTAAATGAGCCCTAACCACAGGAATGATGACTGACGTGGTTTGCATCGCGTCACTGACGTTTTGTAACAACAGGGTTCTGCAAACCTCGACTGGCCTTTTTTTAGTACTTTTTGTGTGTTTTTGTAGATACTTTCTTGGCGTAGCATGAAAAAAGTTGATTTACTGATAATCGTTATCTGTGTGGGTTTTTTCTTATTTTCTGCCTCAGGGTTAGCCGACCAACAGCCGATCGAAGTTGCTTGCCGATATGAAATGAAAGTAACGCCTACTGCTAATACCAAGGCTGCTTCAAGAAGCACCTGGTATTTCTGGCGTAAAGCCGACATGATTCAGACTCAGGATGCTGACGGTGATCACGGCGAAATCTGGCTGCGGACAGCCAATGGCAGTATTCAATATCGTAAGCTGTACCATGCTGATAAAACTGCTGTCGAATACATGCCGACTGATATGCCGAGTAATAATATAGTTTTTGACTGGATCAAACTTTCCGGCATGCTCAGTCAACAAGAGCTGGATAGGCTTAAGCTGGTTAAGAAAACGAAAGTACTAGGCCGTGGAGCAGAGTTGCGTAAGGGAAAAATATACGGCCAGACTTTGGAAGTCTTATTGTTGCCGGATGAAGGTTTGCCGGCAAGCATCATCAGAAAAGACAAAAACGTCACGGTGAAGCTTAGTCTGCTTGAACTTACGCCGCTGTCAGCAGCGCATCAAAAACCGGTAGCCATTGAAGCGATTGCCGATTATCGGCATATAGATGCAGCCGATTTTGGCGATATGGAAAATGATCCGTTCGTCAGGAAGATGATGCAGGATGAAGTCCTTAACCACCATTAATTATGACCTAAGCATTTGTTCCAACAGCTAATTTTTATCTGGCTAGCTCACCAACTCCCGATATTTTCCATAGAAAGCCATGGCTCCTTTGCCTCCAGCGCCTCGCCTTTTTGCAACAGCTCGATAGAAATATGATCCGGCGAACGAATGAACGCCATCCGTCCGTCACGCGGAGGGCGGTTTATTGTGACACTGGCATCCATCAGTTTTTGGCAGGTTTGATAAATGTTGTCGACTTCAAAAGCCAGATGGCCGAAATTTCTCCCGCCCTGATAAGTTTCGTCATCCCAGTTATAAGTCAGTTCCAGCAATGGTGCGTGCTGCCTTGCCGCCTCCTCGGCATCCTGCGGCGCATGCAGATAAACCAGCGTAAAACGACCGGTTACACTGTCCACTCGGTCGCATTCGACCAGTCCCAGTTTGGTGCAATAAAAGTCCAGGGCTACAGCAAGATTTTGGACCCGAACCATCGCATGTAGATATCGCATAGTTTTCTCCTTATGAATATTTTGCTTTGATTTCAGCATGGCGGAAACAGTCGGTCGTATGATCATTGACCATGCCGGTCGCCTGCATAAAAGCATAACAAATGGTAGAGCCGACAAACTTGAAGCCACGCTGTTTAAGATTCTTGCTGAGCAGCTCGGAGGTTTGCGTAGCCGCCGGAATGTCGGTGGCATTTTCCCAGGCATTGTGCTGGGTTTTGCCCGCCACGAACTGCCAGATATAGGCGTCAAAACTGCCATATTCCTGCTTAACTTGCAAAAAAGCCCGGGCGTTACTGACTGCCGCCCTGACCTTGAGTTTGTTTCTGACTATGCCCGGATTAGCCAGCAGTTCGCCGATTTTCTGCTCATCGTATCTGGCAACCTTTTCTGCATCGAAATCGTCAAAGACATTTCTGTAGTTTACGCGTTTGTTTAAAATGGTAGCCCAGCTTAAGCCGGCCTGGGCGCCTTCGAGTATCAAAAACTCAAACAGCAGCCTGTCGTCATGCACCGGCACGCCCCATTCAAGGTCGTGATAGCGCTGTTCAGACGGACTGGATAGCGCCCAGCTGCATTTTTTCATCGGTGCTTCCTGAAATTTATGAATTATGGAGCTGCCCACGCAAGATAACGCCAAAGCTGGCCGGCGTTTGCAAAACCAATCTCGCCTCATTAAACCATTCCCATAGGCTACACGCAATGTAGATATCGGGGTTTAGAAAATATAGATGCCGTGGATGATTAAGCGGCATTAAATCAGGCGTCTGGAGTGCAGGCTGTGCCCGCTTGCATGTCATGTCGTTTAATCAATTCAGTACTCTTATGTTGACCGGTGCTTGTTTACATTTTATGCTTTAAGAAAGGCAGTGCTGCCAAGGCTTTTTGAATTGCAGGCTGCTGAACTTGTCCCACTTGCAGGTCAGTTGAATTTAAACCTGTCTTAATTAAACTTTAGCCCAGTAATCCCCAAATCACTAAGCGACAACAATGGCAGCAGTTAATTCTCTTTGCAGGTTGCTACGTGCTACTCGATTACGGTTATTTTAAGTTCCGGACGCTCTGTTCACCCATACCATGGCGTGGTGAAAGTTTGCGCGGATTTGATCAATATTATCGCTCCGCTGGAACAGGTTTTAGCTCAGCAAAATCATCTGATTTCTGCCCATGCCAAGCTGGAAATCGTGCGCGGCTGCGATGGCGCCGGGGTGCTTTTTTTGGTGATTTCCGCGATTTTGGTTTTTCCTGCAAGCTTGCGCCGTAAACTGCTGGGCCTGCTATTTGGCGTCAGCTTGATCTATGGCATCAATTTGTTGCGTATCGGTGCTCTGTATTTTGTGGTCGCTTATCAGCCCGACTACTTTTCGTTGATACACACTTATCTGGCGCCGACTTTTTGGTCATTGCCGCTTGTGCCTATTTTGCATGGTGGGCTTTCGGATCAAAGGATAAGAGCTATGAAAGCGTGAATGGCTTATCCTGATCCTGAAAGGCCTGGCTGAGCTTGTCCGGTTTGACCTGTTCAGCTTAGGCAAATTGGAAATATCCATTCAGGAAATCCGCAGAACAGGTCAAAATTCTCGGTCTTTGCCTTGGCTGGTGTTTTGTGAAATGAGCGGCCGTTGGTTATTGGCGATTATGGCCGCCTGTTTGTGTATACACTTACAACGCAGATTGTTGTGGGACTGAGCAGAAAAGGTATTTGGCGACAATTAAAAATGAGTCGACGCTGCAACTGATTCTGAGTAGCTAATCTAGGTGTCGATAGTATTGCCTTAGATCTTGAATCTAAGCCTTATATTTATCCATGGCTTCCAGCTTTATTATCGCGGCTTTTATATTTGCGTTGATTTCGGAATTCAGTTCATTAGCGGTATAGACTTTTTCCAGCAAGCCTTCAGTAACTAATGCGTCTTTTATCCAGCGTTTGGTAAAGCGGTAATTACTATACGCGGCGGTCACCTCGCCAGTTATTGGATCCTTTAAGCCGGCGCTTTTTGGGGCAGGCACTTTTTTAGTCACGGCCGGTTTAGCAGTGCTGGCCTTAGTTACGGCTGCTTTAGGCTGAGCCGCTTGGGTAGTCACAACTTTAGGGGCTACGGTTTTAACGGCTGCGGGTTTGATGGCGACCGGTGTTTCTTTTTTAACCCCAACCGGAGGCTGTTCCACGGCTGCGGCCTGAACTTCAGGTCTTTCAGCAGATGTTTTGGGTTTAGTCATTGCTTTTTGTTCGTCTATAACCGTATAAACTACATAGGCAACAAAAATAGTAGTTAATATAAATAACACTTCAGTCATGTTGGCTCCCACCGCTTAAAGTTAATTTATCAATCCTGCTTTGCTTGCTCAGCAGGTAAAATCCCGCGTTATGCCTACATCCCTGTAGGTAAAACCGCATCGTTAATGCGAAAATATACCAGAAGCCGGGGTGCAGGCAAAATTCTAATTCGAAAAAAAGCAAACCTGCCCGATACTTAGGCCTGACAGCGGCCGATTACCAGCAAAGCTGATGTTTTGCCAGCTTGGGCAAATCATCACGCAAGCCCATCGCGTAATTATTAAAATAGGTTTTGAGCAATGCTGTGTTATTAATACAGTTCATTCCTGCTGAGCGCAAGCTGACTAGTGGTTGTGCGCTGACGCGATAGGTTTTGTTCAGTACATCCATGCTAGCCATCATGGCCAGGTTATCGCCTTTGCGCCAGCGCTCATAACGACGCAGGAAACGTAGGCTGGACAACGGTCTATGGTCCTGTTTGCTTAGTAGGATCAGTTCTGCAAGCGCTGCTGCATCCAATAGCCCCGCATTCACGCCTTGTCCGGCCAGAGGGTGCATCGCATGAGCGGCATCGCCGCACAGTGCAAAACGCTGGTCTACATAGTTGTTTGCGTATTGAAAGCGTAACGGGAAGGCGGCGCGCGGGCCTACGCTTAGCATTCTGCCTAGAATACCGCCTGAAGCCTGTTCCAGAACCTTCAGAAAGTCCTGGTCAGAAAGCGAAAGATAGTTTTTTGCTGTTGCCGAACTCAAGGTCCAGACTATCGAACATTGCCCGTTGTTCAGTGGCAAAAAAGCCAGTGGCCCTTCATCCAGAAAACGCTGCCAGGCGGTGAACTGGTGGCTCTTTTCGGTGCTGACCGTGGCGACCAGACCATCCTGATGATACTCCCAGCCGGTCACTTTAATGCCCGCCAGCGATCTTAATGCAGAATCGCGTCCGTCGGCGGCAATAACCAATTCAGCCTCAAGAATTCGACCGTCTTCCAGTCGCAATAGCCTGTTGTTGTCGGTAAGCTGCATGCCGATCACTTTTGCAGGAGTAATGCAGCTAGCCGAGGGCAGCGTGTCTAAAACATCCCAAATAGCCGCAACGGTGACTCTGTTTTCGACTAAATGGCCCAGCTCGGAAAACGAGGTGTCTGCGCAGTCAAAATGCAATTCACCATCGCCACGCGCATCCCATACGCGCATGTCCCGGTAAGCGCAAACGCCGCGTTGGGTCATGCCCGGCCAGGCCCCCAACATTTCCAGGATGTTCTGGGAGGCTTTGGTTAGCGCAGAGACGCGATTATCTATAGGTTCGCTAGGCCACTGCCGTTCCGGATTAAACCGGTCCAGTAACGCAACCCTGATGCCACCCAGTGCCAACGCGCAAGCCGTTGCCGCACCGACCATGCCGCCACCGCAGACGATGACTTCATATTGCTTGGTCATTGTTCTATCTCCTGTTGCCGAGTCTGGGCAAACGTCCTGCCAGTCCCATCGCGTTGCGGGTAAGCAGGGTTTTTGCAAGGGGAATATGATCCAGTAGCGCCAGCCCGATATTTCTGACGGCGGACAAGGCCAAGTTATCATTGGAAAAAATACGCACCAGATTATCGGTAAAGCCTATCGTTCTGTCATGGTCTTGCTGCCTGGCTTGTGCATAGGCTGTTAAAAACTCGGCTGAGCCTATATCCTGATTGTCCTGCTGCTGTTTGATCAGCATTTCAGCCAGCTGTACCACGTCGCGTAAGCCTAAGTTAAAGCCCTGGCCCGCAACCGGATGCAGTTGATGTACCGCATTGCCGATAATCACGGTTCTAGCGGCGATCATCTGGTCGGCGCGGATCAGTGATAACGGGAATGCTCGCCTAGGCGCCGCCAAACTAAATTCGCCGAGTTTATAACCAAAACACTGCCGAAGTTCGGCCAAAAAATCCGCCTCGCTGCCTGACATCAACTCAGCCGCATCGTCGTCGCTGCGTGTCCAGACGACGGCGCAAAGATCGTTGTCTACCGGCAACAAGGCCAGCGGTCCTGACGGGGTAAAGCGCTCGTAGGCGGTATTGTGATGAGGCAGCGACGATTTTACGGTAGTGACCAATGCGGACTGGCCGTACTTGGTAATCTGCTGGTCAATTTCCAGCAACTTGCGCACCGAGGAGTCGCCGCCGTCCGCACCAACCAGTAGCTTGGCCGAGACGGTTAACGATTGATCGCCGCGTTTCAGGCTGACGTTGACCGTGGTATTTCCGGCCATCAAGCCAACCAGGCGGGCAGGGCAGATCTGTTCTATGCCGGCATCCTTAACCAGATTGGCTACCTGCGCTTCTATGTCTCTTGCAGTAATAACATAGCCTAGCGCCTCGACATTTTCTTTTTGTGCAGAAAGCCTGACTTTGCCGAAATGACCTTGATCGGAAACATGGATATTTTTTATCGCGGTGGCTGA
>CANNNN010000120.1 GCA_947506075.1 Methylococcaceae bacterium | reverse complement strand
TCTGGTTGATGCCAGACTTTTCTTCTTCTGTTAATCTTTTAGATAATTTTTTCGTTGTATCTGTCATACCGATCTCCAATAAAAAGTTTAAGTGTAAGACTTTTAACTCAATACATCAACCACATAAAAAAGTTTTTAAATTTATTTGTTATAAAAACTATCACACTTGTCTATTTGACATATTAAATCATAATATAATTATGAAGCTTAATGACGTCACACTCATGCTTTTTACCCTATTAATACTTCGTGATTATTACGTAACCGTTCATCCCCCAATCTAGAATTTACTGGTTCCAAAGTTCAAGCTTGGGAACCAGTAAATTCTAGATTGGGCGACTATTACAAGCGCAGCTCTGCCGTGTGTACTGGTTATGGTAATTTTTTTGTGGGGCATCATGGTTTTTTGTCGATGCCATGCAAAAAAAATATGGTTTCATAATGCTTATCCGGGACCGCCAACCTGACAAACAGTGACCACTCGATGTTCTGCAGTATAATTAAAAAAACATTCATTCTCACAAGACTGTCATGACTAAAAATAGTTATCAAAAGCCCTCTCAGCAAACCAAAGAACAAACCAGACTGATTGCTCAAGGCATTCAAAAAGGAATTGATCTCTATAAAAAACAGCAAAAAGAAAAGCAAGAGATTTAAATAGAAAACTTAAGAAAATATCAGGCCAAAAGCAGCCCGCGATTGAGTCGGATGATCATGAGATACAGCAGAGAATAGTTTATCGACAACACTGGCTGCCTTGGTTTCTTCTGTTGCTGACATGGCTGGGCGTAGGTATTTACTCTCTCGTTTGAATGAATATTCGACCATCAAGATTCCGGCCATCTGCTTTATGCGGAGCTGCTTTAATTCAAGTACCGCTTTAATACGCTAGCCAATATAGACAACAGGCTGCAGATAATTCCAAGGGAAATACGTAGCTTTTCCAAGAAGAGTTAACAGCGTAAAATAACTTGCACAGCAGTAGCATCGAATTTTTTTCTAGAAAAATATTTTTCTACGAAAAATACGGAAATCATCACTTTTTTCAAAGTGATACCATACTACCGATCATAACCAAGGCGAATGGAAACTTAACATAAGGTATTGATTTATTTTGTGTCATTCGTTCTTTTCGTAGACTAACTGCGGTTTTTAGGTTTATCGTCACTTTTGGAGTAAACGCTATTGGACAGTTTACAAAAACAGCGCCTAACCATCGGAACCATCGTTGAAGTACATGGTCCGGTAGTCATTATCGACTGCACCCAATTGCCGCCTTTACGCCAGGCATTGTTCACCTGTTTTGATCACATGTCCTATCTTTTCGAGGTACATCAGCATCTCGATGAGCGATATATCCGGGCGATAACCCTGCATGGCACCGCCGGATTAAGCCGAGGCATGAGCGTATACGATACCGGTGAACCGCTGCATGTTCCAGTCTCCGAGCACTGTTTAGGCCGGTTATTGAATATTTTCGGTGAACCCCTGGATGGACAACCGCCTTTACCTAAAACTGATTTTCGTAATATTCATGCTAAACCATTGCCACTTTCCGAGGCCATCGGCATCAGCGGCATTTTGGAAACCGGCATTAAAGTCATCGATTTATTATGCCCTTTCGTAAAAGGCGGAAAGACCGGATTATTCGGCGGCGCGGGGGTCGGAAAAACCGTGCTGGTCATGGAATTCATCCATGCCGTTTCTGCGATTCACAAAGGCGTTTCGGTGTTTGCCGGTGTCGGCGAACGCATCCGAGAAGCTCACGAATTGTGGAGGGAAATGCAACAGGCGGGCGTCATGGACGACACCCTGATGGTGTTCGGACAAATGGATGAATCGCCCGGCGTGCGTTTTCGCGTCGCGCTATCCGCTCTGACTTATGCCGAATACCTGCGCGACACGCTGCATAAGGAAGTACTGTTTGTAGTCGACAATGTTTTTCGTTTTGTGCAGGCAGGCAGTGAAATTTCCAGCCTGCTGGGCCGCATGCCGGCTACTGTAGGTTACCAACCGACCTTGACTTCCGAAGTCGCCGAGTTACAAGAACGCATCCTTTCCACCCGCCAAGGCGCAATCACCTCGGTACAAGCGGTCTACGTGCCGGCCGATGACATGACCGATCCTGCTGTCAGCGCCATACTTAGTCATTTGGATACAACGGTTATCCTGTCCAGGGATCAGGCCAGCAAAGGTATTTATCCAGCCATTGATCCGTTGCGTTCCAGCAGTAAACTGATGGACAGACATACGCTCGGCGAGCGCCATTATACTGTCGCGGAAAAAGTGCGCGAACATCTTGCGCGTTATCATGAGCTTGAGGATATTATCGCGATGCTGGGTATAGAAGAATTAAGCGCACTTGATCGACAAATCGTAATGCGTGCCCGTAAATTGCAGCGCTATCTGACCCAGCCGTTTGCCGTTTTGGCACAACACAGCAAACAAACCGGTGCTTCCGTGCCGCTGGCGCAAACCCTGACCGACTGCGAAGCCTTTTTGGCAGGAGATTATGATGATCTATCCGAGGACCAATGTTATATGCGTGGTTCCATGCAGGACCAGCCATGAATCAATTTGTCCTGAATCTGTTTGATCCCTGTAATGAACAACGCATCACCGGAGTCACTTCTTTTGTCGGCGAGGACGCTAGCGGCTGCTTCGGCATCCAACCTAATCACGCACGGTTTATGACCACACTGGTTTTCGGTTTGTCGCGTTTTCGGCTGGCGACGGAAGCCTGGCAATATCTGGCGCTACCGGGTGGCGTAGCCTATTTCAACAATAACGTATTGACGATCAGCACCCGACATTTTGTGATTGACACTGACCTTGAACGGATCAGTACCTTGCTGGAGCGGCACACACTTGCCGAGGAAGAAAATCTGCATGCAACAAAGGAAAGTTTGCACCTTATGGAACAGGCCATGCTAAAACGCATGCTGGCATTAAAACGTAAAACAAGTTGGCAGCCATGAATAATCAAATGCACCTCAAAAAGAAAATTGAAGAGCAGGTTAAACGCATTAAAAAAGCAGACCTTGATCGACCTAATCTCCTGTCACAAACCGTCTATATTGGTACACTGGGCCTGGTCATGGTACTGCCTATTATCGGCGGGGCTTATTTGGGCCGCTGGCTGGACAGCATGCTCGAAGGTTACTCGCTGCGCTGGACGCTCAGTTTATTATTTACGGGCTTGATAGTTGGAATTTTTAATGTGTATTTTTTAATTAAAGATTAATGGGGTTAACCGTATGGAAAATGACTTTACCTTGACACTAGGCCCACTGGTAATAGGCGTTTCGCTGTTGACCACCTGGGGCATCATGCTAATGGTTACGCTGCTGGCCTGGCTTTCAACCCGACATCTAGCTATAGTTCCCGGGACAGTGCAGACCACAGCCGAAGGTATCGTCGCAACTATCGATGAGGCCATTACCGCCGTCGCACCTGAACACGGCCGACAAATCATGCCTTTTATTGCCTCCCTTTGGCTGTTTCTGATTATTGCTAATCTGGTCGGATTAATTCCCGGCCTTCATTCGCCGACCCGCGACCTTTCGGTGACCTCGGCGCTGGCGATACTGGTGTTTTTTTCGGTACACTGGTTTGGCATCAGGACACTGGGGCTTAAAAATTACCTGCATCATTATCTGACTCCCAGTCCGATCTTGCTGCCGTTTCATATTATCAGCGAATTTACCCGGACCCTGGCGCTGGCAATCCGCTTATTCGGCAACATGATGAGCCTGGAAATGGCGGCCATGCTGATCTTGCTGGTAGCCGGCTTTCTCGCGCCTATTCCGATTTTGATGTTGCATATCATCGAAGCCTTGGTACAGGCCTATATCTTCGGCATGCTGGCTCTGATCTACCTGGCCGGGGCCATGCAATCCCAACAACTTAATTCTCAGGAGTAATCTATGTCCGACATTTCCGCTATCGTTCTTGGTTCCAGCATCGCTGCCATTATCGGTATCGCACTGGGTGTCATGCTCCCTGCCCTGGCTATGGGCAAAGCCATCGGCAGCGCACTGGATGCCTTGTCACGACAACCGGAATCAGAACGCTCAATTATGCGCACCTTGTTTATCGGTCTGGCCATGATCGAATCACTGGCCATTTATTGTCTGGTTATCATTCTGATCGTGCTGTTTCGTAATCCGTTGCTTGAATATATTGTTAAATAATAAAAACTAAAGAACATGCGTTGAAAATCAGCCTTTAACCTTTCGCCTAATCCGTCAATAAAGCTTATGGAATTCAACCTATCCACCTTTATCCTTGAAATCATCAATTTCCTGGTTCTGATCTGGATCTTACAGCGGCTTTTTTACAAACCCTTGCTGGACGTGATTGCCAAGCGCAAGCAGTTTATTGACCAAACGCTAAATGACACAAAAAACCTGCAACAGCAGGCAGAACAACAACGCACACTGTATGAAAACCGACAAAAGCTCTGGGAACAAGAAAAACAGCTAGCCATCACTGCGCTGCACCAACAGTTTGAAACCGAAAGATCAGCGCATCTGGACAAGTTGAATGCCGTCCTTGAACAAGAGCGTCAGAAAGCCAACGTGACGCTATCCAAACAACAGCAGGAGCTACAACAACAGGCCGAAAAACAGGCCTTGCGTAACGGCGCCAAATTTGCCGGAATCCTGTTGCAACAATGCGCAGGGATTGATCTGGAAATTCGCTTATTTAACCTGCTGCTCGACAATTTGACGACCTTGCCAGATGCTTGCAAGCTCTGCCTGACCCAGTTGGGCGCTAAAAAATCGGTGCCTATAAAAATAGCCAGTGCATATACCTTACCCTTAGAAATGCGCAAGCAACTCGAACAAAAACTGGCGGCATTAATCAACAACCAACTCAATTTTCAATATCATCAGGATCCAGCGCTAATCGCCGGACTACACATGGACATCGGCGCCTGGGTGCTAAATGCCAATCTGCAACATGAACTGATCGGTTTTACCGAGATCATCAATGCGTCCGAATAAGCCTGATCATTCCACCAGCTTGTTGGATAAACAAGCCGCCTGGCTGGCTGACTATAAGCCCGGACTGCGCGTCACCGAACAGGGCACGGTCGTTTCCATTGGTGACGGAATCAGCTGGATCAAAGGCTTGCCTTCGGCAGCTATCGAAGACATCCTGATTTTTGCCGACGGCAGCCGCGGCATGGTCTTCGACCTTAACCGCGACCGTATCGGTGCAATCTTATTGTATGAAACCGAAGCGCTAACGGCAGGTACCACAGTTCATCTTTCCCGGCACTCGCTCAGCATACCGGTCGGCATCGAGTTCTTAGGCCGGGTTATCGATCCCTTGGGAACGCCGCTCGACGGACTACCACCCCCTAGGCCGACAGCTCGTGAAAACATGGAAAAAGGCTCACCGGCTATTATCGCCCGTGATTTCGTCCATAAACCGCTGTACACCGGTATAAAAATCATCGACACGCTGATTCCGATAGGTAAAGGGCAGCGGCAATTGATCGTCGGCGATGAAGGTCTGGGTAGAACTTCAATCGCTATCGACACCGTCATTAATCAAAAAGGCCACAATGTACTGTGCATTGTGGTATTAATCGGCCAGAAACGCTCTGCCGTGGTCAGCACGCTGGAAACCCTGAAAAATCATGGCGCTCTAGACTACACCGTGTGCGTAGTCGCCGAGGCTTCCGCCCTTCCCGGCTTACAATATATCGCCCCGTTTGCCGGTTGCGCGCTAGCCGAATACTGGATGGCGCAAGGCCGTGATACGCTGATTATTTATGATGATTTGTCCACTCACGCCCGAACTTATCGGGAACTGTCATTATTGCTGCGCCGCCCACCTGGCCGAGAAGCCTATCCGGGCGACATCTTCTTCGTCCATTCCCGCCTGTTGGAACGCTCAACTTGTTTGAATGCCGAAAACGGCGGCGGCAGCATGACCGCCTTGCCGATCATCGAAACCCAACAAGGGGAAATTGCCGCTTACATTCCGACTAACCTGATCTCTATTACCGACGGACAAATCTATCTGGATAAGGACTTATTTGTATCAGGGTTTCGACCGGCCATCGACATCACCCGCTCGGTATCGCGAATTGGCGGTAAAGCCCAGCACAGCAGCATCCGAGATCAGGCCGGACAGATGAAACTGGATTATTTGCAATTTCTGGAACTGGAAGCCTTCACCCGTTTCGGCCAGCGACTGGAAGCCTCAATGGAAGCGCGAATCAAGCGCGGGCGGTTACTACGGGAAATATTAAAGCAGGATAGACTGGTTCCACACAGCACCCTGTTTCAACTGGCCTGGTTGACCGCATTTAATGACGGACTGTTTAATCAGACTGATCCTAAAGATATTCCCAAGATGCTGGCACGCATCAAGCAAGGTGTTGAAACCGCGACATTAACCATAGACAGTGGCCGGGAGCAATGGCAACAAGCACTCAATAGCTGGCTACAACCGTCATGAGTTTAAGCCGCGAACTGCAAGTTCATATCATTCAATTGAAAGAGATACGCAGCATTTTAAATTCCATGAAAAACCTGGCTTTCATGGAAATCCATAAACTCCAGCGATTTAGAACCCTGCAAGGTCAGGCCGTCGCTACTATTGAACAGGTGGCGCTGGATTTTCTGGATTTTTATCCCGGCCTAGCAGCCAATGATAACAACGCCGTACATGTCTGCATTTTGCTGGGAGCGGAGCGCGGTTTTTGCGGCGATTTTAACGAAAGCCTGATCAACACGATCGCAACGGAATTTTATACCGGCGTTATTGCAATCGGCAGTCGACTTTGTATCCGGCAGGAAGACATAGTGCACGATCTGATCGCTACACTCGAAGGCGCGAATATCGCCGAAGAAGTACCCGCAATCATAAACCGCCTGTTTGACACGCTCAGCACATTCCACGACAAAGCCCCCCTCAGCTTACAGTTGACCGTTGTTTATCACGACCACAACAATCAAATCAGCCGCCGACAGGTGCTTCCGCCCTCCCCTCAACAAAGTGAGAGTACGACTCACTACCGCATCCCACCGTTACTAAATATGGAACCCGGTGAATTTTTTGCAAGTCTGGTCGATCATTATCTAGTTGCCGTTCTGCATGAAATTTTTTATATCTCGTTGACGACAGAAAACCACAGCCGCCTGCAACATCTGGAAGGCGCGGTAAACCACCTGGACGATCAAACCATAAAGCTGCAACGAAAATCCCAGATTTACCGCCAGGAAGAAATAACCGAAGAGATTGAGGTCATACTGCTGAATGCGGAATTTACCTACACGAATTGACGCCCCACCTTGACCCCAGTGCCGCCATAAAAAACAAGCTGGCCACGTGACGCTCCGGAAAATGGCTCGCACGCACTTTTCAAATCGCTATTAATAACTTTTGTATAAACACTGTCGTGCAGCATAAAATACCATCCTGCCTGACTTGACGCGTAAACAATGCGCCGCAAGCTAAACCTTAATGAATCAACACTTGAAAAAAAACCAGTTGCAAACCTTACATATCAT
>CANNNN010000119.1 GCA_947506075.1 Methylococcaceae bacterium | reverse complement strand
TATTTAAAGCCGAACGGGGCAACATACCCCGTTCGGCTTTAAAGTTCTTAGCCTTCACCTTTTTTCCCTTTACCAGAGATTTTACAGCATGTCTTTCGCCCAACTCGGTTTAACCGAGGAATTACTTAAAGCCATAGCCGATCAAGGCTATATCACGCCGACACCGGTGCAACTTAAAGCCATACCGTTAATTCTCGACGGCCAGGATGTATTGGCTGGTGCGCAAACCGGCACCGGAAAAACTGCCAGTTTTACCTTGCCGTTATTGCAGCGGCTGGCTGAAAATCATGACCCGCATCAAAAGCCGCATCGGGTGCGTGCGTTGATTTTAGTGCCTACTCGTGAACTGGCCGCTCAGGTCTATGAAAGCGTAAAAACTTATGGCGCACATCTGCCATTGCATGCGGAAGCGGTGGTTGGCGGCGCGAGTATCGGCATTCAGACCCGTCAGTTACGCCGGGGCTGCGACATCGTGGTGGCGACGCCGGGGCGCTTGATTGACCATGTGCAGCAGCGCAATATCAACCTGTCCAATGTTGAAATATTGGTGCTGGATGAGGCGGATCGGATGCTTGATATGGGTTTTTTGCCCGACATCAAGCAGGTTATGGCCTTGTTGCCGAAGAAACGGCAGAGCCTGTTGTTTTCTGCGACCGTGCCTAATGCGATCAAATCGCTGGCTGCGCAGTTGTTGAACAATCCGATTGAAGTCGAGGTGGCCAAACAAAATGCCACGGCTGAAAATGTTTCGGAGCTGGTTTACGGTATCGATCGCGAGTACAAGCGTGAACTGCTGTCCTATCTGATCGGCAGTAACAACTGGAAGCAGGTTTTGGTTTTTGTCCGCACCAAGCATGGCGCCGATAGGCTGGAAAAGCAGTTGATTGAGGACGGCATCCGCACGGCGGCCCTGCATGGCGATAAAACCCAGGGTGCACGTAACAAGGCGCTGGAACAATTTAAAACTGGCAAGGTGCAGGTCTTGGTGGCTACCGACATTGCGGCACGCGGACTGGACATTGAGGACTTGCCGCATGTGGTGAATTTTGATGTGCCGCAAATACCGGAAGATTACATACATCGGATTGGTCGTACTGGACGTGCCGGTGCCGACGGCGTGGCCTTGTCGCTGGTTTGCCCCGAAGAAGCCTATCATCTGGTGGAAATTGAGAAACTGCTGAAGCGGCAAATTCCGCGCATCGCCGACACCGGTTACGAGCCGGTCTCCTTGAAGATAGCCGATGCGCCTAAAAAGAACGCCGCTCATAAAGACACGGGTAAAAAGGATCTGCGGCATAGCAAAAAACCGGCGTCCCGTGGCGCTAAGCCTGCTGACAGTAAACGGACTGACAGCAAACGGGTTGAGGCGAGAGGCAAGGGAAGGTCTGGTTCCAGGGGCAAGGCTTAAAAAATTGTAATGTAGCGCGACGGGATTTGGAGTTGTGTGCTGTTTAAACGAGCCGTTCGGGGTTGCAAACCTCGAACGGCTCCGGTCACAGCCATCAATTGCATTTGATTACACTGGATGGCTACTGAACCAGTATCCAGGGTTTTACTACCACAGCCCAAACGATCGCATCTGTTTCAAGCCAGTTAAGAGCTTGCTGGTCGGTGACCCGTGCGACCTGATTGTGTTGCATCCATAGCGCAACCTGAGCTTTATTGTCTATCGAAAACTGGTAGGCCACATCGACTAGATCCAGATCCGGTGTAATAAATACCGCCGTGCCGTTGGCAAAAAAGCGTTGCAATTCTTTCCAGGCTATTTGTGAGGTTTCCAGGTTTACTTTTTCTCGATCAATATCGCAACAGTCTGATTCATTCATGAGTTTTCTCTTTAGAGTATGCCGGTAATGGATGGTCTACAGATTTGCATGGCATCGTTATCTGCTCTGCTGTTATTCTATGGCCTGCAATTATAAATTATTAAATCAACAGAGATAAATCATGTCGTTTTTTGAGTCAATAACAAAGAAATCCAAGTTGAAAGTAGCTATCAAGCAAACAACGGAGGCACGCAGCAGTGAAGGCGGTCAGGCCGACCAGTTATTTGCAAAAGTTTATCATGATTACGCCGAGGTCGTTGCTAACGAGCCGGTAATTGCCGAGGCTTTATATAACTGGGGCTTTGCGTTGCTGCATCAGGCAAAAACCAAGTCGGGTGAGCAGGCGGCTAAGCTTTACCAGGATGCGATAGCCAAGTTTTCTTTTTGTTTGACGCTTGAACCTGCCTATCTTGGTGCGGCTATCGATGGTGGGGTGGCTTACATGGAATTGGCGCGACTTAAAGCGGTTAAACTGAATGACGGCTTGTATGAAAGCGCTAAAAGCTATTTTGAGCAAGCCAATGCGATTCAGGCCGGCTCGGCGTCTTATAATCTGGCGTGTATCTATGGTTTGCGCAGTGAAAAAGAGGCATGTCTGACTGCTTTGGAAATCGCCAAAGGGAAGGGCAGTTTGCCGCTTCCTGCCGATATTCTTGCGGATCCGGATCTGGGCGGGATTAAAAATCAGGACTGGTTTATCGCGTTCATGGACTCTTTAAATGAAAAGCAGGAAGCCGCTGTCGTTGCAGCAGCTCCGAGTAATGCAAGCCCTGTAGTTATCGCTAAAGAAGACGCTACGGCTGTTGTTGAGCATCAAGCATTAGCCGAAGAAAACGCAGCTGTTAACGATAAAGCCGAAGTTGAAGCTGGTTTGGCCGTTGAGGATTTTAAATGAACCTCTAAAATCAGGGCTTAACAGGATAACAGGCCGTCAATAAAGCCTGCATTTTGGCTAAGCCCAGTTTCCGGGTTAATTCAATATTTTGTTGCGGGATGTTTTCAGGATCAGAATGGCTGGCAACGCCCCGTTCTATGCTGGTTTCGCGCAGCAGATGCAGCAGCGGATAGGGTGAACGGTTGGTGTAATTTGCCGCATCGTCCGGATCACTGCCTTGAAAACAATAATCGGGATGAAAGCTGGCCAGCTGGTAAGTGCCTTCATAGCCTTGTTCAATTAACAGTGTTTCGGCAATTTCAATGAAATCCAGGTAATCGTCGAATTCTGTAAACGCAGCAGGATAAATCAGCAGCGTGGTTTCGATATCCGGTTCGGTGTCCAGTCGATCACATTCAAGCATTAACTGTAGCAGGCATTGTTCAATTTCCGTCTCGTGAGTGATGCCGAAATAAATGCTCTGTTTTTCCAGTTCGCGCTTTGCGAACGGGCAGATGTTATGTTCAATGATGACGGATTTTAACCAGGTTTGTGTTGCTGCTGTAATATCTTGGTCTGAAAGATTTTTATGAGTCATGAGAGGTTCGCCGGTTAAAACAAAAAAGCCCCTGTATTACGGGGCTTTTTGGCTTATAAAGTGTAATATTTTATTTGTGACTGGCACCCTCTGCGATTCTTTTCTCTCTTTGTTCGCTGGCCTTTTCGATTTTTGAAAAAACGCGAAGTATATCGGTGGAAGAGATGATGCCGAGTAGCTTGTTGTCTTTATCGACGACAGGTAATGCGCCAATTTTATTTTCGGCCATTTTTGCAGCGGCTTCCGATGCGTAGGTATCAGGGTTAACCGTTATGACGCCCCGGTGCATGATATGTTGAACTTTTTTCGGCACGACATGTAGTTCTGTGGTGCCGGTGCCGGTTGCCGCTTCAATTGCATGAGAATTGCTTTTGGGTCCTAGAGCCTTGTAAAGATCCCGGTCAGATACAATTCCGATAACTTTGCCTTTTTCAACGACGGGTATGTGACGAATTCTTTCGTAATGAATCAAGAAAAAGACACGATCAATCAAATCGTGTTGCTCGACTGTAAATACTTTTGAAGTCATTAAATCTTCAACACGCATTATTTATTCTCCTATAGGTAAAAAACTGGATAAGAATAGGGAAATATACGTATTTTTACAAGAGATAAAATTTGATGTGTTATAAAATGCTCAGTTATGCAATTGTTTGGTTATGTTAGTCTGAATCTGTCTTAGCGACACACTGGAGTTAGTTATGCGCATCATCCTGTTAGGGAGTCCCGGTTCCGGCAAAGGAACTCAAGCCCAATTTATTACTGAAAAATACGCTATTCCGCAAATTTCCACCGGTGATATGTTACGCGCCGCAGTGCGGGAGGGTACGCCATTAGGCACTTTGGCAAAAAAAGTGATGGATACCGGAGGTCTGGTTTCCGATGACATTATTTTAGGTTTGATCAAAGAGCGTATCGCTCAATCAGATTGCACTAACGGCTTTTTGCTGGATGGCTTTCCTCGCACCCTGGTTCAGGCTGAAGGCTTGAACGAAATGGGCGTCAGCATCGATACGGTCATTGAAATCGTTGTGGAAGATGAGGAAATTGTAAGGCGCATAGCCGGCAGAAGAGTGCATTTATCCTCCGGTCGCACTTATCATGTCATGTTTAATCCACCTAAAGTCGAGGGGGTCGATGATCTGACTGGTGAGCCGTTGATTTTACGCGATGATGACAAAGAAGAAACCGTGCGCAAACGGCTCAGTGTCTATCATGAACAGACTAAGCCCTTGGTCGGTTATTATTCGGCGCCGGAGCGGCAGGTTAAGTTCCGTTCGATAGCCGGGGTCGGCAGTGTTGATGAGATCACCCAAAAAGTTTTTGCTGTTTTGGGGTAGTGCTTGATGATGCACCAGGAAGGCACAAAGTTTTTATTTCTGTTTTTCTTCGTGGTGCTATGTTTCAAGTAGAAATTTCATATATTCAACCAGTAAATTGCAAGCAGATTAATTTTCAGGGGCTCAATGATTTTAATCTGTTTTTCCTTCGTGTTCTTCGTGGTGACATGTTTTTTATTCAGAATAAAAGGTTTTAAAGGTAATGACAAAAGTTTTAGTTGTACGGAAAGGTGCTTAAGATGACCAAGTTATATAATGTTGCTGTAGTTGGCGCTACCGGTGCGGTGGGCGAAGCCATGCTGTCTATTCTGGAAGAGCGGGATTTCCCAGTCGGAGAGGTTTATGCCTTGGCCAGCAGCAATTCGGTGGGCAAAAGAATTCCTTTTAAAGGCGGGTCCTTAGTCGTAAAAGATTTGGCAACTTTTGATTTTTCACAGGCACAAATCGGTTTGTTTTCACCGGGTGCCTCGGTTTCGGCAGAATATGCGCCTAAGGCCGTCGCTGCCGGCTGTATTGTTATCGATAATACCTCCGAGTTTCGCTATGACGACGATATTCCGCTGGTCGTGCCGGAAGTCAATCCCGAAAAAATCGCTGATTATAAAAATCGGGGCATTATCGCTAATCCGAATTGCTCAACCATACAGATGTTGGTCGCGTTAAAACCCATTTACGATGCGGTGGGGATTACGCGTATTAATGTATGCACCTATCAGGCGGTTTCGGGTACCGGTAAAGAAGCCATAGAAGAGCTGGTTAAGCAAACGGCTAGCCTGCTTAATATGCAGCCTATTATTACTAAGGTCTACCCTAAACAGATTGCGTTTAACGTATTGCCGCAGATCGATGTATTCATGGATAACGGCTATACCAAAGAAGAAATGAAAATGGTTTGGGAGACTCAAAAAATCCTGGGTGATAGCAGCGTGATGGTTAATGCAACCGCTGTGCGGGTTCCTGTTTTTTACGGTCATTCTGAGGCTGTGCATATTGAAACACGGGACAAGATTTCTGCGGCTGCCGTAAGGGCTTTGCTGGAACTAGCCCCGGGTGTGACGGTTATGGATCAGCGAAATGACGGCGGTTACCCAACGGCTGTCACCGAGTCGTCAGGCCATGATGATGTGTTTGTAGGTCGTATTCGCGAAGATATATCGCATCCGCTAGGAATTGATTTGTGGGTGGTGGGTGATAATGTTCGAAAGGGCGCTGCTTTAAACAGTGTGCAAATAGCAGAAGTGCTGGTAAAAAATTACATCTAGGCTAAGCTTGTCTACATATTTGACTGGACGCGGTAAGAAACTGTGGTAACTATTGTGAAGAAGAGCAACGTGCGTGTGTTAACCAAGACTGTAGTGCTGGTATCGTTACTTGCGCCGGCGAGTGGCCATGCCTTAGGGATAGGCGAGATTAAGTTGCATTCTGCCCTTAATCAAAACCTGGATGCTGAAATTTCATTAACCTTGTCAGGCGAGAGTGCATCGGACATTAAGGTGAAATTTGCGCCGCCTGAGAAATTTAATGAGGCAGGCGTGTCATGGACCTATTTTCTGTCGAAAATTAAATTTGAAACGATTACGCAAGCTAATGGTTCGGCAGTTATTAAGCTTACTTCGAATGAAGCATTAAAGGAGCCATTTTTAGATTTTTTGCTCGAAGTAAGCTGGCCCAAAGGTAACTTGTATCGTGAATTCACTGTATTGGTAGATCCGCCGGCAGTTTATAATCAGGCAACTGTTCCCGCCTCGACCAGCACTAACACTTATGCGCAATCCCCAGTTGTTAATCCCCAACGGCCAGCCTATGCAAATGAACAAATCAGTGAGGGCGAATATGGACCTACTCTGGCAAATGATACGCTTTGGAGCGTAGCGGAACGCGCAAGAGGGCAGGGTGATGTTTCGGTAGAGCAAATGATGATTGCGATTTATCAGGCAAATCCTCAGGCATTCTATAAAGGTAATGTCCATGCCTTAACAGCCGGGAAAATCCTGACCATTCCTGAACGAGAGGCTGTTCTAAAATTATCACGTAGTCAGGCCTTGGCCGAATTCAACCGGCATAATAAAGCCTGGAAAAATCATTCGGCTCCTGAACGTGTTGAAACAGTCAAGGCAAAGCCGGTTCCAAGCAAAGTCGAAGGGGCGGTCGATAATCAGTTAACGCTGGTTGCTCCGACCAAAGAGGTTGATGTGTCCTCAGAAACGCCGAAAACTGTTGACGTCAAACCTGCTCTGGTCGCAGTCGAAGGCGCCAAGCAGGGTGCGAGTTCAGCCGTTCAGGTAGATGGCGGCATACAAAATAAAGTTGCAGAATTGGAAAAACAGCTGGCGATGATGCAGGAGTTGATTGCTCTAAAGGATCAGCAGCTTGCGGCTATGCAGAACCAATCTCAGGCAAAGCCTTTAGATCAAAAGCTTCAATCGCCAGACGAGGCGACATTAGCCAAGCCCTCAGCTGAGGCAAGCTCCGTTCTTCAGCAACCCGTTCAGGTAAAGCCAAGCGCCAAACCTACGGAGGTGACATTAGCCCCGCCAAAGGTTGCTTTACAACCGGTAGTTCAGACGGAACCTGAAACAGACGCGTTATACTATTTGGGCGTGGCGGGTGCTGGATCGGTGATTTTGACCTTGCTGGGCTGGCTTTGGTGGCGGAAGCGTAAGGTTGACGAACAGACGAATACAGAGAGTATGTTTGCTTCTTCCAGCCTGATTCAGGCACCCGATAGTTTCACGCAGAGCGTGGCGAAGGACGAGGAAGGTTTTTCTGTGCCGGATGGTGGTGAGGTAGCAGCAGATATTCATGATTTAGGTACAGTCGGTGAAAGTTCTTTCCTAAGTGAATTTACGCCGAGTGATTTTGACTCTTTCGATACCGATCAGGGGGAAATCGATCCTATATCGGAAGCGGATGTGTATCTTGCT
>CANNNN010000118.1 GCA_947506075.1 Methylococcaceae bacterium | reverse complement strand
TTGGAATGTCTCGTACCTGAAGATGTCTTGGAACGTATTACAGCTTCAGGAAAAATCGATATTAAACAGTTGGGCCTTGCTCTTCGAGTCAACGGCATTACTCCGCAGCAACTGTTTGTGTTTGAAGATGACAAAAAAACCTACAGGGTATGGCTGGAGTAAGAAATACTGCAGATTCGCAGTTAAGTTGGCCTTACTGTAAAGCAAGGCCAAGCAATTCTTTGAATTATAGTGGATTTTTGGGTTCCGCCGTTTCGTCTTCTTTAGCTGGCTCGACTGCACGAGGCTCAGTCTGCTCAGAACGAGAACCAGCTGAACCCACGTCTTTAGACTCCAGTAAGGTTTTTGCGTCCGGTCCCATAGGTACGGATAGGTCGGTAGAAGAGATAATATTTTTGCTAACCGTGTCGATCATGCGCAGGGAAACGTAGGCAGTTTTCTTGCCCGGAGCATAGACGCCGCCCACTATGGCAGCCGCGCCATAGTCCTTAAGAATTTTTTTTGTTTCATCGGAAAGATGCAACACCCCACCTTCCTGCATAACGAACAAATCTATAGGCATTTCCATGCCGATAATTCGGTAACCTGAGTTATGGAAAGCGGATGCGAGCTGATCCGAAATGATCCGTCCGAAAGAGGAGGTCTTTTTTAAATCATCTACATTGAGCAGGGTACTGATAATTATCAGAGAGCCTTCAGGTATTGTTCTTTTAAGATTGTGTTTTAGCGTTTCTGCTGCATCATAGCTAACCTCTACCAGGTCGGCATCTTTAGGTTCTTGGTAATAAGGGCTTGAGGTGCAGCCGGTCAAAACAGCCATGAGCAAAGCAGGAAAAATTGTTGCCTTTTTTAACATTGATGTAGCTCCTGAATAATAATTAGGTTGATACTAGCCCATCATTGCAGATCAGGCAAGCAGGATGTTGGGCTAGGCACTAATGCTTTCAGGGTAGTACAAGACGGATCTTGTTCGGTTTTCGCTGTGTGTGAGGCTATAGCGGCGGCTGATTTGCGCCGGTCAGTTTTACCTGCACTGCATCGCCGACAGTCAATAAACCGCATTGGTCATGCAGCGCATTTTGTCCGAAATAAACTTTATTTTGCCATTTACGGGTGCGGCTGAGCGTGGCGAGAGGTTCCTTGCCGGTTTGCGCGGTTTCCGGGTCGATGGCTGGGACTGAACAGCGGGAGCAGGGTTTGGGCAATCTGAAATCGATAGCGCCAACGCTGATTTTTCGCCAGCTGTCTTCGGCATAGCCGGGACAGCCGGAAATAACCAGGTTGGGTCTGAACCGGGTCATCGGTAAACTTAACTGCATTTGCTGATTTAAAATAGCTAGCGAATTTTCTGAAATGATTAGAAACGGAAAGCCATCAGCAAATGCCACTTTGTCGGCAGGTTGCCCGTAACGGGGGTCGACTTGGCGAATGATTTCATCGGGTTGGTAAACCAGACGACATTCCCGCTTTAAAAAATCGCTTAGCCATTGATCCGCCTCTGGTGAAACGCTACGTGCATTACACTGGTCATGCCAGATGGTGCTGTCAATGATCTCTCCATCAACAGGCGCTAATGGTATTGACAGGTGTTCCATGCCAGGTGCCGACAGGATCAAGTTATTACTGGTCAGCTCGGTTTTAATTAAGGCCATGGTCGGCAGCGTCCTTTGGCTAAGGAATTGCCGGTTAGGGTCGATAAGCATCCATTTTCTGTCGTACTGTAAGCCTTTTTCGGTGACGGGCCAGCTGTTTACGCTAATGCCTGCTAATGACTTTACCGGATAGATGATGATTTGGCTTAAAATAAACTGTGCCATGGGTGAGGGATTGCGGTGTTAACCTAATAATAGTTTCATGGCGCCGGAGAATGCATTGCTTTGTGCTTCGAGTGCCTGGGACGGGTTGCTTTGAAAGTCAGCAAGAAGTTTGTTGAGCGCTTGTTGGGCTTGACCTTTGGTTTCTATCGGGGTGGTTTGATCAGTGCTTTGTACCGATGAGGATGCCGATAGTTTCATTGATGTATTGGAAAGGGTTATTGTGCCCGTGGCCGTTTTTAAGCCGTCGTCAGCATCGTTATCCGGCAAGGTTTCTAGGGCGGGCTCTTTATTTTCCAGGTTTTTTGCCGGTTGCGATGATGCCAGGAAAGCGAGAGCATCTGTTCTAGGTTGTATTGCGTCCATTTTAATGTCCTTTTGGTTTTGTTGAGGGCCGTAAAAAAACGGATATAAATCTACTTTTATTGATCCTGAGCTTATTATTACTTTAAGTCAATAGCCGGTTTAATACGAAAAACGAAACAAAGTTAATGAATCCGCTAGAATTAGCGTCTATGTGTATTACTAAGATTAGAAAATGATGCGAATAATTAACCCTTTTTTCCAAATAACGCTTAAGTTTTTATTTGTTATACAGCTGCTCAGCGTGAATGTCGTGTCTGCCGAAGCAAAGCAAACTATTAATATTGCTTATTTGGCGCAAGAGCAGAAGATTCCTCCGGTCTTGTCTAACCTGGATGCTTTTATTAAAGATCAGGGCGTTCCGGGAGCGGAACTGGCGATTATTGACAATAATACGACCGGCCAGTTTACCAAGCAGCAGTTTGTGCTTAAAAAATTTATCGTGCCACTGGATGGCAATGTGATCGATACCTTCAATAAAGCTATAGCCGGTCAATATGCTTTTGTTTTAGTTAATCTGCCTGCCGAACTGATAAACAAAATCGCTGATTTGCCCGCAGCAAAACAGCTGTTGATATTTGATGTGGCAACGGTCGATGATGCGTTACGCAATCAGCAATGCCGGGGAAATGTATTGCATCTATTACCTGATAGGGCGATGCGTGCCGATGCGCTGGCGCAATACATGATGAAAAAACGTTGGAACAAATGGTTTCTAGTCATAGGCGCTACCGAGGAAGATCGTTTGTTTGCGGAGGCGATCAGGCGAGCGGCCAAGCGTTTCGGCATGAAAATAGTGCAGGAAAAACCCTGGGAACATACCTTCGATGCACGGCGCACCGAACAATCCGATGTATCGGTATTTACTCAGGTGGATGATTACGATGTGCTGGTCGTTGCTGACGAGCAAGGTCAGTTTGGCGAATACCTTGAATACAGAACCTGGAATGCCCGGCCGGTGATCGGCACTCAGGGGCTGATTGCTACAGCCTGGCATCCTACCCATCAGCAATGGGGCGCGGAGCAGATTCAAAATCGCTTTAAAGAGCAAGCCGGGCGCTGGATGGAAGAGCAGGATTATGCCGCCTATCTGGCTGTCAGGGCTATTGGCGAGGCGGCCACCCGTACCCTATCCAGCGACCTAAAACGGCTTAAGGATTATATGTTCAGTGCTGCATTTGCGTTGCAGGGTTATAAGGGCAATCCCTTGTCGTTCCGATCCTGGAATGGACAGTTGCGACAGCCGGTTTTACTGTCGGCACCCAGGTCATCGGTGGCAGTAGCGCCAATCGACGGCTTTTTGCATCCCCACACCGAACTTGATACCTTGGGCTATGATCAACCTGAGTCGAGCTGTAAATGGAGTCAATAAGAATGAATAAAAATGTTTTAGGGCTATTTTTGATGGGTGTGCTGAATGGCGCGGTTCAGGCTGAAACAGTGTTTGTCACGTTGGAAAAAGATAATGCGCTGGCGGTGGTCGATCCAATCGCCGGCACGTTAAGCAAAAGCGTCGATATTGGTCAGCGCCCCCGGGGCATCGCAATCAGTCCCGATAATAAGTTGTTATATGTGGCAACCAGTGATGAGAATACTATTAAAATCATTGATGCCGAGTCCTTAAAAGAAGTAGGAAAGTTGCCGTCCGGCAAAGATCCGGAAACCTTTGCATTAAATCCTGCGGGGGATAGGCTTTATGTGTCCAATGAAGATGATAGCTTGGTCACCGTGATTGATATTCCGGGTAAAAAAGCCATCAAGCAGATCAAGGTTGGCGTGGAACCGGAAGGTATTACGGTGAGTCCTGATAATCTGTGGGTGGTTAGCGCGTCTGAAACGACTAATATGGTGCATTGGATAGATACTCTTACCAATGAGATTGTTGAAAATACCCTGGTTGATCCGCGTCCAAGAGCATTAGCTTTTACTGCCGACAGTCGTCAGTTGTGGGTCACCTCGGAAATGGCCGGCACCTTGATGATTCTGGATGTCAAAACCAAGCAGTTGATCAAGACGATTAAGTTTGAGGTGCAAGGCGTGACCCGCGATAAAATCCAGCCGGTTGGCGTAGTTATCGATAAAGACAGCAAGCGCGGCTATGTGGCGTTAGGTCCGACCAATCGCGTGGCAGTGCTCAATGCCCAGACTTTTGAGGTAGAAAAATACCTGCTGGTGGGGCAGCGGGTTTGGAATCTGGCGTTTTCACCGGATCAGCACAGGCTGTATTCCACGAATGGTCTTAGCAATGATATTTCGATCATTGATCTTGAAACCCAAACAGTGACCAAATCGGTTGCAGTTGGCACCTATCCCTGGGGAGTTGCAGTAAAACCATGAGCTCATCAATAGCATTATCCGTAGAAGAACTGAGTTTCTCTTATGGCGGCAAAAAAGCATTGAGCCAGGTCAGTTTCAAGATTCAGTCTGGCGAATGCACTATCTTGTTAGGCCCTAACGGGGCAGGGAAGAGTACGTTGTTTTCCTTGATTACAAGGCTGTATGATACCCGTGAGGGACGTATTGAGCTGTGTGGCTTTGATGTTAAGCGGCAAACCTGCTTAGCACTGGAAAGACTGGGCGTGGTTTTTCAGCAGACTACACTGGACATGGATCTGACGGTGCTGCAAAACCTGCGCTATCACACGGCCCTGCATGGCATGGGGCGTAAACAGGCGGAGCAAAGAATTCAGCAGGAACTGGAGCGTTTAGCCATGTATGACCGACGTTTTGAGAAAGTCCGCCAACTCAATGGCGGACACAGGCGGCGCGTAGAGATTGCCCGAGCCTTATTGCATAAACCGTCGGTGCTGTTGCTGGATGAGCCTACAGTTGGTCTTGATGTGCCTAGTCGCCTAGCCATTGTAGAGTATGTGCATCGCTTAGCCGCTGAGGAGAAGTTGGCGGTTTTATGGGCTAGCCATTTGATCGATGAAATTTATCCAGACGATCATTTAATTATATTGCATGAAGGGCAGGTTAAAGCTAACGGAATGGTTGATGACGTTCTTAAAGCAAGCCATGCTCCAACGATTAAAGATGCTTTTTATGCCCTGACCCAGGGAGATCAAATATGACCAATCGGCAGGAAATGGATGTGCATTCACTTAAAGAACTTAGTGCAGGGCAGTCCTGCATGGTATCCCTGCTCCATTACTGGCGTGCGATGTGGGGCATTATCTGGCGTGAGTTATGGCGTTTTGTTACCCAGCGTGAACGGTTTATTTCCGCCCTGGTCAGGCCTTTAGTCTGGCTGTTTGTGTTTGCGGCCGGATTTAGAGCGGCTTTGGGGCTTGCGATTACCCCGCCTTACGAGACCTATATCCTGTACGAAGTTTATATTACCCCCGGCCTGATTGGCATGATCCAGCTATTTAACGGCATGCAGAGTTCCTTATCAATGGTCTATGATAGGGAAATGGGCAGTATGCGCATCTTGATGGTTTGCCCGTTGCCGCGCTGGTTTTTATTGCTTAGTAAATTATTGGCTGGCACTGGCGTGTCCATTTTGCAAGTCTATGTATTTTTAGTGATTGCATGGTTTTATGATATTCAGGCGCCGTTACAGGGTTATTTTTGGGTGTTGCCTGCATTGTTATTGTCCGGGTTAATGCTGGGTGCTCTGGGTTTACTACTGTCATCGTTTATCAAGCAATTGGAAAATTTTGCTGGTGTAATGAACTTTGTTATTTTTCCGATGTTTTTCATGTCAACTGCATTGTACCCTTTATGGAAAGTCAAGGAATCCAGTGCATTGCTTTATCATCTGGCTCAATATAATCCATTCTCACAGGCTGTTGAATTGATCCGTTTTGCGTTGTATGGTCAGTTTAATCAGCTGGCATTTATTTATACCTTGGTCGCCTTTGTTGTATTTATGGCGGCGGCTATTGTTGGCTATAATCCCTCAAAAGGGATGATGGTGAGAAAAGGCGGGACTTGATGTTGAAAGAAACGTATCAGGTGTGCCTGTGAAGAACTCTTTTTTTCTGGTTATTCCAGCACAACAAGATAATCCCCTGCGGTTAAAAGAATTTGAAGCCAAGGCTTTGCAACAGTGGCTTGCTGAATTGCCTACGGCTAATCCTGGCTTAGCGACTCGGTTGCTGTATGATTTTTTGATGGATTTTAATGCCAATAAAATGACTGCTCAGTTAAGGCTGGAGGCCCTGGAGTTATTAAGCCCCAGTGTTCATATTATTGAGGATTATCTTCGATCGCGGCTGATTAGAACCGGCTTTCCAAAAGAAGAAAATGACAAGAAAATATTGACGGTATTGATTGCAATTGAAAAGGAATTCACTATCGGCTATTGGATGGTGCTTAAAGAATTAACCCGGCGTCAGGTTGGCTGGTTTCAAGGAAAGAGCGCGGCACTAGCGATTCAACGCAGTATTAAAGGCTTGGGCAGCATTGTGGTCAGTCATTTTCTAATGGGTATGCCGATACCCGACTGGGTCTGGATAGACTTGCATTCGCTGTACAGTCTGAGTGTGACGCTTAAAAACAGCATGACCAAAATCAGCAACGATATAGGTGCGTCGAACAAAGCCAGCAGTCCTGAAGAGTGTTATCGGCAGACCCTATTACTCAGTCTCGCAGATCCTACGGGCCTGATGCAAAAGGAAATTTTGTTGGTCTATGGTTTTATCGAAACCATAGGGTCTTTGGTGGGTCTAAAAAAAGAACCAGTGCCTGATCAGGAAATACAGTGCATAGTTTTATCGGATGAGGATAAGGCACCGAATTTCCAGTTTGAGACGTGTGCTAAAAACGATTCGGCCATGCTTTATCTGGATTTTACCAAGTTATTCAAAGCGTTTAAGCAAAAAGAAAAGTTAATAAATAGTGCAGATGCACGGTTTAGTTCGATGCATGTTTTGAAAAATAGCATCGAAAAACCTACTGCAGAATTACATGATTATCTTGAGCAGCGATGGTTGGGCGTTGATTTACAGGGTATCCCTTTTTTTTGCGATAGAATGGATCGATATATTGCCGTAGGCTTGGAGTCAACTCATGAGTTGCAATGTGAACTGGGAGACGTAGCTGATAAAGAGCTGGAGTTCCTCGTTCAATCGGCCTCAGACAGGTTATTGTCCGGCTTATTTTTAAAAACCGGTGTGCTCTCTGTGGGGAGTTTGGTCAGTTTTAGAAAAATAGACAGCCCGGTGTTTAAGCGTTCAATAGGGATAGTGAACAAGGTTATCGTCGACAAGCAAAGTGGCAGAATAAACTTTGGCATGCAATTATTAGCCCATCAATCGATAGCCATCAGCTATGCTCAAGTAGATGAGATGGGAAATGAAGTCCTGCAAAAAGGCCTGTTTTATAGTGCAAAAGAGCAGGAGTATGAAAAAAGTTACATCATTACTAATAGTTTTATGCTGAAAGACGATGATCTTATTCGAATGTTTATGAATAACGAAGACTTTCCTGTTGTTTTAGGTAACAGAAAAAATGTCGGATTGGGTTATTGGCAGTTTGAATGTCGGCGGGTGGCTGAAAAGGGTAGACCCGCATTACTTCAGGCTAAAAAAGGCTATGATTTTATCTAGGAGTCTGTCTGACTTA
>CANNNN010000117.1 GCA_947506075.1 Methylococcaceae bacterium | reverse complement strand
TACTACTCAACTTTTTTGAATTTAGGTCATTAGAACTGTTAGTGAGTGATAAATAAATCCTGATAATCTGAATTCAAAAAAGGTCACTGGTGAGAGTGGTAAGTAGGTAGGTGATGGCATGGATAAATAATATGATAACGCATTTTAAAAAGCAATGATAAACGCATTAATTTTTGATAGGCACAAAAAAACCGCTTGGGAGCGGTTTGGTGGGTATCAGCTAGCTTTGTTGAAAGCTACTTGATATTATCGAGGTACTGCTTTAGTTTTTCTGATTGAAGTAAGGCGGTATCTGAATCGCTTTTAGATACGTCAGAATTTAGATGGTAATCAGAAACAACGCGTAAATTTTTAAGCTGATCAAGAATGTACCCAGCGGCTCGATCATGTTTGTCTGGGCTGATTTTTAATTGGCTAATTAATTGTTTATGAACACCGCCATCATTGGTATTAGCGGGTTTGTATTTTTCTAAGCACAAATGATAAGCAGAATAATACGATCTGCTGATGATATTTCTGCGATTTATTTCGGAATCTGGAGATAAAGATTTCGCAAAATCTAAAAAATCATTTTGGCAAACTGACATTATTGAGCAGATCTGAAAGCTATACAGTAGTTATCAGTTTGTAATGCAGGATTTTCAGTAATTGTTTGAGCTAATTCAAAATTCATCTCTATTGTAGTCGCAATATTGGCAGTAGTTTCAATCCATTGAAAAATTTGATTATCATTTTTAAACAATAAATTATTGATAATTTTTGCATTGAAGTTAGCCAAAATAATTTCCATGATTTCATGGCATTGAGATACGGTCTTATCAGATAGATCGGCACTTATCATTAAGTTTGCTTCGGCAATGTAGTGCAGTAAAGTTTCTTCTAAAGGCAGGTTTAATTTATTAAGTTCATCTGCAAGTATAAGGCATTCTTGAGGATGTCCTGATAGACAGGCAATACCTATTCCAGTTCTCAGTAAGTCTGGAACTGTTGGATGAATAAAAAGGCCATTTTGGATAATTTTATGCGCCTCAGAATATCTACCCAATTTCTTAAGTGACAATGAATAATTAACGTAAAAAATTGCATCATTGTCTAGTTGTAAAGATAGACTATGATATTTTATACAATCTTGCGCATTTTCCATCAAGCAAGCAAACATGCCCTGTGCCATAAAATACGCGCTTGGGGTGATATTTTTTAGCTTATCGATGTCGTTTTTAAGTTTTCTGATTTCTAAATCATTTGGCTTAGTTATACGGTTCGATAGCTCGCTCAGTTTGTCAATAATGCTATTGGTAATGGGTTCAGCTTGTATGTTCATCGTTAACCAATTACTCCTTTTGGGATTGTGCAATCAAACGTAACGATCGCGATATGAAATAGCCTACCAAAGAACGGATGACCAAAAGACTTGGCCTAGTATGCGTATTTTGCTGGTATCTAAATAGGGTTCGTCGGGCCATTCTTCGGTGTTAAAGCTTTTCAATCTAAGCCCGCCGCCGGGTAAATTATAAATCATTTTGACTCGAAGTTGACCGTCATGGTCGATCGCATACATTTTTCCATTAATAATGTCGGTTTTGCTGGTATCGATACCGATGGTACTGCCATCGGGTAGTACGGGTTCCATACTGTTGCCAGATACAACGACACATGCGGCATCAGCCGTGCTGATTCCTTTACGTTTTAAAGTAGACTTGGCAAAGCGTAGCTTGGCACCATGATTTTCTTGCACCTCTGAAATTCCTTTTCCTGCTGACAATTTAACCTCGCGAAAGAACGGTAGCGCTACTTCATCGTCCCGTAGTTGCGTAGAGCTATCCCATAAATCAAATTCACCATACCAGATGGCATTGCTTTCGATTTTGTTTTCAGTAATTGGCGCTGGTAAACTTGGTTTTATCGTTTTTAATTTAAGACCATTTCCAGTAATTAACCAGTTGAGTTCATAACCGGTCATCTCTGAAATTACTGCAAGATTATCTTTATCAATGCGTCCAGTTGTTATCCATCCGTTAATTGCTTGAGGAGTGATTCCGCATTTTTCCGCAATAGCAACCTTTCCACCTCGTCCTAATGTTGAGATGGCTTCATTTACTCGATTTATTAGGTCGTTTTTTATGTGTTCATTCGTTTCTGTCAGTGGGTCTGGCAGTATGGGTTTGATGGCTTCACTAAATCCTCTCAAATCCGCTTCTGTTACTCCAAGGCCTGCTGCTAATTTTCTAATAGTCGTGCCTCTTGGTTCTCCGTGTTGCCCGGAAAGAAATCTAAAAATAGTTGACTGAGGTACGCCGGATGATTCGGCAAGATCGTAAGCATTCCAGCCACGCAAAGTCATTTCTTTTTTAATGTTTTATTTTAATGTGTTCATCTGATAAGCATATGTTAGCGTATTTATTTGATCAAAAGCGTTTGAGGATTGATATTAATCCGGTATAGCATTATTATTTGTTTCCATGAGAATTCAAATTTTATTAAACAAGCTAAAAGACAGCGGAATGACCGATTATGAAATCGGTAAAAGCATTTGTGTGCCTCAGTCTACTGTTAATCGTTTACGTAATGGCATTCACAAATCAACATCGTATGAAAGGTACGAGGCTGTTGTGAAATTAGCAAAAGAAAAAGAAATAATTCAATGATTGCAGGCTACCCCATGAACAAACCAATAACCAACAAAACCCATCAGCTTTTATTGCAGCGTGTTGCTGAAAAGAGTCAGGCGGCGGTCGCTAATGCCATCGGTCGTGATGTGTCAACGGTATCACGATTCTTTTCCGGGCAGGGTGGTATTCACATTGATGAAATGGAAGATTTATTTGATGTTCTCGGGCTCAAAATTATCGAGTGTGAGGGCGATATTGTGTCGTTGCCGAAAGAGCATTTTGAGGCGTTGCGGACGATTGCGAGAAGGGGGATTTGATGGAAGCAAAACACTGGTCACAAAGCAAAACCATCTGGTTCAATATTTTTATTGCGATGCTGACGGTGCTCTGTAGCAGTGTCGATCTGCTGCGTTCGGTATTACCAGATGCGGCTTTTTTGGTGATTTCAATGTTGGCGGCTGGGGTTAATGTCTGGCTACGCACGCGGACCTCGCAGGCGCTTGGGGTTAAGTCATGACTACGTTGGTAACGATTGGTTTGTGGATGGTTTTGTCGTTGTTAAGCGTGGTGCTTTTTTTGGTGTTGCGAACTCAAGCGCTGCAACGTCAATTGCGTGACCAAACGATGCGCGCTGATGAAGCTGAGCGAGCGTTGGCGGCTATGAAGAGAATCAATGACAAGGTCAGTAAATTAGATGAGGTGCAGCGTGAGCAATCAATTGAAGCAGGTCGTCCTGAGCATTTGGCTAAGCGGGCTGATTTTGAGTCTGAGTGGTTGCCCGGCGCCAGAGGTGGTTTATGAGCCTGCACCAAGGATTCCTGTACCCATGCGTCCGCTGTTACCTAAAGTGTCGGCTAGTAAGCTTGAGTGTCTGGATGATGAAACCTATGCTCGGCTTGAGCTTAGGCAGCGCTTGCTGATGCAGTATGTTGACCGGTTGCGGGTGTTGTTGGGTGCGGATTAGGTAATTGAGTAATGACTAATTTAGTTGCTTGTGATCAATGTCGGTTTTTTACGCCTGATTCGATTGGGTTTGGCCAAGGTGTTGGTCATTGTGGTCCATACGATGATTACAAGGCTAAAGGGGTTTCTCAGAAATCTTTAGATGGTGCATTTAGGCGTTTGGGCGGTCAGTTGTTTTGGCCGGGTGGTGGAATTGGCTATCGACACTGTGAAAAGTTTGAGGGGTTAATTGAAAATGCTTGAGTTATACGATTATCAGGATCAAGCGATTATTGATTTGCGCCGCGCTTATTCAAGCGGTAGCCGGGCGCCTTTGTTGGTGTTGCCGACCGGTGGCGGTAAGACGGTGTGTTTTACCTATATGGCGCAACAGGCCAGCGGTAAAGGTTTGTCGGTTTTATTGTTGGCGCACCGTAAGGAGCTGGTCAACCAAATTTCAACGGCGCTGAAGCTGTGGAATGTACCGCACGGGATAATTTCGCCGTCTCATCCTGCAACTCAGCATCCGGTACAAGTGGCGATGGCGCAAACGCTGGCTAAACGCGTTAAGTTGGATCGATCTGGTCGTTTTATGTTTGACCTGGTCATTATTGATGAGGCGCATCATGCGACTAAAGATTCAACCTGGGGTGCCATTCTTGAGCATAACGCTGGGGCTAAATTGCTGGGGGTTTCGGCAACGCCGTGCCGTTTAGACGGTAAAGGGCTTGGGATAACTTCCGATGGTTTTTTTGACAATATTGTTATTGGGCCGTCAGCCGCTGAATTGGTCGAAATGGGGCGATTGTGTGCTCCGGTCGTTTATGCGCCTGACCGAATGGTCGATTTATCCGGGGTTAAAAAACGCGGTGGTGATTTTGTCGCCGGTCAATTGGCCAAGGCGGTCGATAAGCAAGCCATCACGGGCGATGCGGTGACGCACTACCGGCGCTACTGTGATCGGCAGGCGGCGATTGCATTTACAGTGACCGTTGAGCACGCCGAACATGTGGTTGATGAGTATAAACAGGAGGGTTATCAAGCGGCGGTGCTGACCGGTGCAACGCCTGACAAGGAACGTGCGCAGATGATCCGTGATTTAGGAAATGGCGGTTTGCATGTGTTGGCGTCGTGTAATGTGGTGTCCGAGGGGACCGATATTCCGGCAGTCGCGGCGGCTATTTTGCTGAGACCAACAGCATCTTATGCTTTAGCAATGCAGCAAATTGGCAGGGCGCTTAGAACGATGCCAGGCAAAGATAAGGCGATTATTTTGGATCATGCGGGCAATACGCTTCGGCATGGCTTGCCGACTGATGAGGTAGGCTGGTCATTAAACGGTATGCAGCGTAGCGGTAAGGTTAAGCTCAAAACCTGCACTTGTAAGGCGATTATTCCATGGAGCGCGAAGAAGTGTCCCGGTTGTGGCAAGGTGTTTTATAGCGCTGATCCTGGCACCGAAAATAGCGGGTCGACGCGGGATTTGCCAATTACTAAGTCGGGTGAGTTGGTTGAGATGTCTCCTGAAAAGCTGAAAGAGATCAGGCGGCAACGGTATCAAGAAGAAAAACGCGCGGCCTCGGTAGATCAATTGGCTCGAATTGGTGTTGAGCGAGGCTATAAGTACCCACAAAGCTGGGCTAAGAAACGGTTTGTGGAGTTGCATCGTTAATGACTAATTACGAATCAGCGTTTATTAACGCTATGGCTGATGCTGGGTTAAAGCCTGCCAAGCAAATAACAATTAAAGGTGCTGGTGAAATTCATCGTTATCAAGTCGATGGAGATAAATCTGGCTCATTGAACGGCTGGTATTCGTTTGATGATTATGCGGTTGTGCCTGGCGGGGTGTTTGGTAGTTGGAAAACTGGTGATGTGATTGGCTGGAGTTCTCGATCTGATCATGAGTTAAATCAGGAACAAAAAGATGCGCAACGGAAATGGCGAGCTGAGCAGGATAAAAAGCGTGAAGAAGAGGCGCTAAAGGTACGTGCTGAGGCTAAAGATAAGGCTAATGCATTATTTGCTAAGGCGCATGATGCTTTGGCAATTCCGGCGGTACCCAATGATAAAAATTGTGAACATGTCCACCCGTACATTTTAAAAAAGGGCATTAAGCCTTACGGGGTTAAAGAATTAAATCACGGTCTGGTGATACCGATCAGGAATGCGACCGGCATGATCACCAGTTTGCAGTTTATTCAGGCCGATGGATCAAAGAAGTTTTTAACAGGCGGTGAGATATCCGGTTGTTATTTTGCTATGGGCAGTCACGATAGCGTGTTGTGTATTTGCGAAGGTCTCGCGACCGGCGCAAGTATTCGCGAGGCAACAGGCTACGCGGTCGCTGTGGCATTCAATGCAGGCAATTTGTTGCCTGTTTCAACGGTGTTACGGGCTAAATTTCCGGGCTACACCATCATCATTTGTGCAGATAATGACTCCAACAAGGAATGCAACATTGGGCTGAGTAAGGCTGAAGGAGCGGCTAAGCAGTGCTCGGGTCTGGTTTCGATACCAAAGTTTGACGCAAACGAATTGATTGATGGTAAGGCCCCGACAGATTTTAACGATTTACACCGTTTGCGCGGCTTAGATGCAGTTAGAGCTGCTGTCGATGCTGCGTTAGCTGTACAGCCCACTATGGACAATTCTGATCAGCAAGCTACTGAGCAGAGATTGTCCAGGGCTGAGTTTGAAAAGTTGATCGATATTACTGAGGATTTCGATGTGTTGACCGGTGATTTGCTCCAGCGAATTGCGCGGGCAAATTTGGCAAAACCTGCTTTCGAATTCCTAGTCAGTATGATCGCTAAAAAAGCAAATGTTCCAAAATCGTCGCTAATTGAGGTGATTGATGAGTCATTTGCAAACAAGAAAGATTCAGCCAAGCTTTCAGACGATGATCGCAAGGTTATTGAATTGAATAAGAAGCATGCGGTGGTACCAGTCGCTGGACGGGTATTAATCGCAAACCGTGAATATGATCGGGTGATGAAGCGGATGTTGTTAACGTTCTCTTCCAAATCCGATTTTGAAACACGTTACTGTAATCGAAAGGTCTATGATCGAGGCGACGAGCTTGGTTTAGGCACCTTTTGGTTAAATCATGAAAAGCGTGCTGAGTATGATGGGATCGGCTTTTTACCGGGTGATAGTCAGTCAGATGATTTTCTAAATTTGTGGTCAGGTTGGGGTGTTGAGCCTAAGGCCGGATCGTGTGAGAAATATCTGGATTTTGTGGTGGATGTGATCTGTTCTGGAAATTCTGCATTATTTGATTACATCATCCGCTGGTGTGCGCATTTGGTGCAACGGCCTCAAGAGCTTCCTGAGACGGCATTGGTGTTTCGGGGTAAGGAGGGGACGGGCAAGAACACCTTTGTTGATCCCTTAATGGATATTGTCGGACGTGAGCATTCGTTGATATTAACGTCGATGAATCAAGTGACCGGGCGGTTTTCCGGGCATTTGGCGAATGCGTTGTTGGTGTTTTGTAATGAGGGTGTTTGGGGTGGTGATAAATCGGCTCAAGGCGCTTTGAAATCGATGATCACTGATGAGGTTCAGCCGATCGAAAGCAAGGGCCGGGATATTACGCAAGTGCAAAATTTCAAGAGGCTGGCCTTTGCCACCAATGAGAATTGGGCGGTACCGCGTGGCGCTGATGATCGTCGCTATGTGATCGTTGATGTGTCGGCTGCGCGTAAAGGGGATTATGCCTACTTTGCTGAGATTAAAAAAGAAATGGAGCAGGGTGGCACGGCTGCACTCATGCATTTTCTGCTGTCTATGGATATCTCAGGGTGGAATCCACGCATGATTCCTGAGCATTTGTCTGAGCGCGGCTGGGAGTTGAAGATTCGGTCGGGTGGGTCAATCGTGCAGTGGTATTTCGAGGTTTTGAATAGGGGCTGGCTGCAACGTTTAGATGCGCATTATTCCGAGGATGAGCGCGATATCTGGCCGTTAAGCTGCCCTGCTGATGTGATACAGAATTCGTATGTTGCTTATTGCACGCAATATAAGATCGCTCATATTGAGCAGTCTTGCGTTGTGGGCAAGGCGTTGAGTGATTGGGGATTCGGCACTGCAAGGCCACGTCGAGATAATCCAAAGCGAGGTTTGTTTTATAAGCTGCCTAATTTGGATGAGGCGCGGGAGATTTTTTCTAAAAGGTTCTCTATCCCTCATTCATTGTGGAGCGATCATGAAGCAGGTTCAGT
>CANNNN010000116.1 GCA_947506075.1 Methylococcaceae bacterium | reverse complement strand
GCTGTAACCGGTTTGTCTTTGCCGGGCGCGACCATACTTACACTCGCCGGCGGTGCGGTGTTCGGTTTGTTGTGGGGAACATTGATTGTATCGTTTGCCTCATCTATAGGTGCAACACTGGCCTTTTTGGCCGCCCGATTTTTGTTTCGTGATGCGGTTAAAGCGCGTTTTGGCGAGCGGTTGCAGACTATTGATGCAGGCGTAGCAAAAGAGGGCGCGCTGTACCTCTTTACCTTGAGATTGGTACCGGTTTTTCCATTCTTTGTGATTAACCTGATGATGGGTTTGACCAAGATAAAAACCCAGACTTTTTATTGGGTCAGTCAGGTAGGTATGCTGGCTGGTACGGTTGTTTATGTCAACGCGGGAACTCAACTCGGTCAGTTGGAGTCCTTGTCGGGGATCTTTTCGCCCGGATTGATAGCTTCTTTTGCTTTATTGGGCATTTTTCCGCTGCTTGCCAATAAAATCGTCGAGGCTATTCAAGCTAATAAAATCTATGCAGCATGGCCCAACAAACCAACGCACTTTGATAACAACATTGTGGTGATTGGTGCAGGTTCAGGCGGATTGGTTACGTCTTATATAGCCGCTGCAGTTAAAGCGAAAGTCACCTTGATTGAAAAACATAAAATGGGCGGTGATTGTCTGCACACCGGTTGCGTGCCGTCCAAAGCATTAATTCGTTCTGCCAAACTGCTTAATCAAATTCAAAGTGCTGCAGATTTCGGCATTAAAAAAGCCGAGGTTGAATTTGATTTTGCTGACGTGATGAACCGTGTGCAGTCGGTTATCCTTAAAGTTGAGCCGCATGATTCGATGCAACGCTATTCAGACTTGGGCGTAAATGTCATCGAAGGCGAGGCTAAAATTCTTTCACCCTGGGAAGTACAGGTAACGACAGACGGTCTTACCCGAACCATCACTACCCGATCCATTGTAATCGCCGCCGGTGCACGTCCATTTGTTCCACCGATTCCGGGTATCGAGGACATAGCTTATCTGACTTCCGATAACATCTGGGCGTTGCGCGAACTGCCCAAGCGTCTCATTGTTCTGGGTGGCGGACCTATCGGTTGCGAACTGGCACAAAGTTTTGCCCGTTTCGGCAGCAAGGTGACCCAAGTGGAAATGGCACCGCGATTGTTAATCCGGGAAGATAGCGATGTGTCGGACATCGTCATGGCGAAGTTCCGTCAGGAAGGCATGGCAGTGCTTGTCGAACATACCGCTAAACAGTTCATTACTGAAAACGGCGAAAAAATCCTGATTGCCGAGCATCAGGGACTGGAAGTGCGAATTCCATTCGACCAGGTGTTATTGGCTATAGGCAGGGTTGCCAATACTCAGGGTTATGGTCTTGAAGAACTGGGCATCGAATTATCGCCCAAACGCACGATTGCGATTAATGATTTCCAGCAAACCAATTATCCGAACATTTTTGCCGTCGGTGACGTATCCGGCCCGTTTCAGTTTACCCATGTTGCCGCCCATCAAGCCTGGTATGCAGCGGTGAATGCACTGTTCGGAGACCTTAAAAAAATTAAAACCGATTATTCGGTGATCCCCTGGGCTATATTTATCGATCCTGAAGTCGCACGGGTCGGCCTTAATGAGCAGGATGCCAAAGAGCAAAATATTGCCTATGAAGTCAGCACCTATCACCTAGACGATTTGGATCGAGCGATTGCCGACGGTGTAGCGCACGGTTTCGTTAAAGTATTAACTCAGTCCGGTAAAGATAAAATTCTAGGCGTAACCATCGTCGGTGAACATGCCGGTGAGCTGCTCGCAGAATTTGTGCTGGCGATGAAGCACAATATCGGCCTGAACAAACTGTTAACCACTATTCATATCTACCCAACCATGGCCGAGGCGAATAAATATGTCGCCGGGGTCTGGAAACGCAACCATGCACCGGAAGGCTTGTTGCAATGGGTCGGGCGATTCCATGCCTGGCGCAGAGCTTGAGTAAAGAATTGGTAAGGAGGGTGTGGCAATGACGACTCATGTGCTCCCTATGAAAAAGTATATCCAGGTTAAGAATTTTTATTCACCACGAAGACACGAAAGTCGGCAGCTCCGAATCTTGACATCCTCCCCCACGAGGGTGTAAAAATTTCGGTGTAAGCGCCGTTAATAAATCTCTGGAAATCGGTCCTCTTAGAGAATCATAAACTGATTCAGATTAGGCTTCCAGTCACGGACCATTCCTTTGTCAATTAATCTCTTTTCAATAGAACAGAGGCAATAATCTATACGTCTTGTTCAAATAAACTAAATATTGCTGACCAAATTTCTTTATAAGCTTTTTCTCTTCCATTGCAATGCGTAATTTGAAAGCGAAAAATGGAACTACAGTCAAAAACAGCAACGCCAAAAAATCTCCCATCGCCAATCCGGCTCCGGCTAGTGCAAGCAATAATCCTGTGTAGGCGGGATGACGTATCCATTTGTAGGGTCCGTCGGTAATCAGCTGATGCTGATTATGAATCAAAACATGAGTTGAGAAAAAGAACCCTAGTCTAACCACTGCCCAATAACGTAGTCCTAGACCTGCCGCGCAAAACACTAGGGCCAGCCATTGACGAGTCATATACTCAATAGGGATAGGCAGCCAGGCCAGATGCTTATAAAACAGCGCCAGACTTATACTGCCAATTACACTCAGCCACAACCAGCCTTGCGAACGCCGTTCGCCATCGATAACATGCTGATTATTTATGGCAACCTTGCGAACAAGTCTGATCTCGGCTATTACCCAAAGCAAGGCTATCAATAACCAGATAATGCGCACTGCTGTCATTTATCAACCTCCGACGGTGAAATTTAGCGACTCATGTCGCTTTACGATAACATAGAGTGGGACTAGCGTATTTCAATTCCGCAACAGTATGAACAAAATCATCGAACTGAAACAAGTTTACAAGGATTATCCTCAGGCGGGAATCTTACAAACTGGGCTTAATGTTTTCTGGTTTTGAGCCATGAAATCCGAAACCGTATTAATCGCGGCCTTCTGAAGGCGCGATGGGGTATGTACCCCGTCCAGCTCCAACACGACTATACCGTTAAAGAGGCCTCGCATTATGGTGATATTCGCGCCCTGTTAGAAAAATAAGGCAATAGCATTGGCGTAAATGATTTGCATATTGCGGCTCATGCTCGTAGTGAAGGATTGATTTTGGTTGCGCGTAATATAAAAGAGTTTGAGCGGGTTGATGTTTTGCGCTTTGAAAATTGGGTGCTCAAATAAAAATAGCGCTTGGTTATCTATGTTCAATCAACGATGTACGGGTGATTTCCACAAAGTCATAGATTTCTAGCGCCGCAACAATGGCGGATAAATTTTTCGCGAATAGGCCGTCAAGCTCCTTGTTACTAACATTTCCGGTCGACACCAATAGCAACTTATAAGGCACTCCAGAAATTAAAAACGAGTTAACAAAGTCTGAATCCTTAGTAACGACAATAGTAACGACAATGCGTTGTTCCTCCACCGAAATCTCGTTGATCCGCCAATCCGGTGTACGGTTTCCAGACGGCAAATCTAAAGTATGCAAAACATCGTGCCCCGACCACTTCAGACTTGCCGCAAGATGTCGCGGCAGTTGTGCATCGATAAGAAATTTCATGCCGCCAGCATTTCAATCCGCTTAACCTTGACAAGACGAGAGGCAAACTCCAATGCCGCCAGAATATCCTCTTTTTCCAAGTCCTCGTAATCTGCGAGAACCTCATCGACGCTCATGCCGGAACTCAGCCATTCCAGGATATTTTCAACCGGATAACGCAAGCCCCGGATAGTAGGCTTACCATGGCAGATGTTAGCGTCTATCGTAATCCGCTCGGATAATAATTCAGGCAAATCAGTCACCGTTTAGTATTGTTCCCAAGCTCCAGCTTGGGAATTCAGTTTTGGAAGTTTAGTATTATTAACCCTTCAGACAAATATACCATGAAGATTCTTATCATGGCATAAGGTGTTGTACTTTTTATGCAACCGTTCATACGGCGCAATACTGAACGTGCGACGGGGTATGTACCCCGTTGCAACGTTTGAGAGTACTCCAAAACGTTTGAAGCTGTAACGAAAATAAATCGCCCTTGGGAACTGGGGGTGGTTTTTTTTGTCTGCAAAAAAAATCAGGTCAACCGAGCGGGACGGGATTTCATAAAACGTTTCGGACGGGGTATATACCCCGTCCGGCTCCGGATTTTTTTAAATAAATCCCCCTCAACCCCCCCTTTTTTCGAAGGGGGAGGTGAATACTTACACTCATGTCGTGTTACGATAGCATAGAGTGGGTAAAGCGTATTTCAATTTCGGAACATCATGCATAAAATTATCGAACTGAAACAAGTTTACAAGGATTATCCACAGGCGGGCACTTTACAAACGGTTTTACACGACATCAACCTGGATATTTTCTCCGGCGATTTTTTGGCTATTGTAGGCCCTTCCGGTAATGGTAAATCAACCTTGTTGAATCTGTTGACAGGTATCGACTATCCCAGTCGGGGGGACATTTTAGTCAACGGTACACACTTGCAAAAACTCAGCAATAAAAAATTAACCGCCTGGCGCGGCGCTAATGTGGGCATCGTTTTTCAATTTTTTCAATTGCTGCCCACGCTGAGTCTGTTGCAGAATATCGTGTTACCGATGGAGTTTCTTGGGCAACTGAATAAAAGCCAGCGTACGGAACGGGCCATGCTATTACTGGAACGCGTGGGCTTGGCCGATGAAATGCATCGACTGCCCAGTCAGGTATCCGGTGGGCAGCAACAGCGGGCAGCGATTGCCCGTGCTCTGGCAAACGATCCTCCGTTAATCGTCGCCGACGAACCGACTGGAAATTTGGATGCGACAACAGCCGACGCAGTCTTTGAATTGTTTGCCCATTTGCGCGACCAGGGCAAGACCTTGGTGATGGTTACCCACAACGAAACATTGGCCAATGCCGCCAGCCGCAAGATCGAAATTCGCAGCGGACGCATACACGCCGATAGTAGCCCGGAGCCATACTGTTGAGCGCACTCCTTGATAAAGTATGGGGCGATTTATGGGCGGCCAAGTCACGCAGTCTGCTGGCCATCATCAGCATTGCCGTAGGCATATTCTGCGTCGGCACTATATTTGGGATGATCGACCTGCAGTTAAGCAAAATGGACGCTGCGCATCGAGAATCGCAACCCTCGCATATCAATCTGATACTCGGCAGTGACGTCGACTTGTCTGTGCTCGAGGAAATTAAAGCCTTGCCAGGCGTAGCCGGCGTCGACACCCTGTCACAGTTAACGGTGTACTTCCGCAGACCCCAGGAATCCGCTTGGACTCTGGCTACCTTGATTATCCGTCCCGATTACCAAAAGCAACGCTTCGACCTTACCCGACTGGAAACCGGCGCATGGCCGTCCGAGGATCACCTGTCTATCGAAAACCTTTCTGCTCAGTACACGGGCTTAGGCCTTGGCGACAGCCTTGAATTCAAAACCGATGGAGACAGCCTGCTGCTACCGATTAAGGGCATAGTCCGCCATCCGTTCGTCAAACCGCCCAAATTCGGCGGACAAGTGCATTTTTTTGCCGCGACATCCGGCGGCTTGCCATTCGGCATAGCGCCCAACAGTTTTCGGCAACTCTTGGTACAAATTGTCCCGCCCTATAGCGAGGATCAAGCCCGAATAATGGCAGGAAGGATCCGCGCTCTGTTGGCTGAGCACCATGTCGCTGCTAATGTAACCCTGCTGCAAGATCCGCAGCGACATTGGGGAAGGCCTTTTCTGTCCGGCGTTAATGGCGTGTTGAAACTCATGGCCCTGACTTCTTTGGCGCTGGCCAGCCTATTGATTTTAAATACCGTTTCCGCTCATATGGCCCTGCAAAGGAGTCAAATCGGCGTAATGAAAGCCTTGGGCGCGAGCACTAGCACTATCGCCGGAGTTTACCTCAGCGAAACCTTGCTGATGGCACTGATGGCAACCCTACTCGCTATGCCGCTTGGCCTTGCCTCCGCTTATTTCAGTTCCTGCCAACTGCTGGGGCTGTTTAACATTGATTGCGGCGAGTTCGATTTCTCGCCACGTGCTGTTCTGTATATGCTTTTAGGTGGCTTGTTGCTGCCGGTTTTGGCAGCAACAAGCCCGATACTCCGCAGTGCAACGATGACGGTGCGAGTTGCCATTGCTGACTATGGGCTGGGCGCGGATTTTGGCTACAGTCGTTTCGACGTATTGCTTGAACGCGTCGCCGCCCGATTTCTACCTACACTCTACACGGCTGCGTTTTGCAACCTGTTCAGGCGTAAGACCAGTTTAATGCTTACCCAAACTGTACTCATCATTGCCGGAACCACGTTTCTGGTATTGATGAGCCTTGTTGCCTCGCTGAATTTAACCCTAAAAAACGAAATGGCTCGCAGCCAGTTTGCGATACGCCTAAGCTTTGCTGTGGATCAAAATGAACAGCAGGTACTTGAAATCGCCAACTCGGTTCCGGCAACCGAAAACGTGGAAATCTGGCAGCGGCTGCCGGTAGAAATGGTCAAAGACGGCAAGGCGCTACGGCAAAAAGGTAATCTGGGGGCGCAGTTAGTGGCGATGCCATCGGCATCATCAATGTATCAGCCTTTGATCGAATCCGGACGCTGGCTACAAGCTGCTGATACAGGAAAACGGTACTTGGTCGTCAGCGCAGATACGGCCGAACTTAATGGTATCCAGGTTGGTACTACGCTGGAGGCCACTATCGGCTCGGTTACACAGAACTGGCAGGTCATCGGTATTTATCGTTGGCTGGTCGCCGGAAATTATGTCGTCGAGCCGGTATACGCGCCTTTGGAAACAGTACGCACTATAACTCAAGGTGAAAACAGGGCCTCATTCGTGCTGTTAAAAGCCTCAATCGCCAATCGTAAAGAGGAGACGGATTTATTAAGTCTGTTAAAACAACGTTTCCAGGACAGCAATATCAAACTGGATGTCTACAACACTCAAGGCAAACTGGAACAAAATCAATTCGCCCGCAATCAATTCAACCCGGTGCTGGGCACGCTGTCGGGCTTGGCGTCGATGATTGCCGTCGTTGGCGGCATAGGCCTATCCGGCGCATTGGCTATCAGCGTGCTGCAACGCACGCGTGAAATCGGCGTACTCTCGGCCATAGGTGCCTCGTCCAATACTGTCTATCGGTTGTTTTTGCTGGAAGGCTTGCTACACGGCCTTGTTGCCTGGGTGCTGAGCATCCCGTTAGCCTATCTGGCTGCAGAACCGATAGCCAGGCAACTGGGCAAAACCATGTTGGGGATCGAGCTGGATTTTGCCTTTGACGCGAAAGCTGTTTTTTATTGGCTAGCGATAGTGCTGCTGTTGACGTGGATAGCATCGTACTGGCCGGCACGGAAGGCATCAAAATTGACGGTCAGGGAATGTTTGCAACATTGAGGCTTAACCCAACATGTACCTATGAATATTGGGTCGCAACGATGCAACCCCTCCTTGTGCTATTCCAGGGTGGAATCCGCCCATGCCATTCACCCCTACAGAAGCTTGACTTATTTCATGCTCATTCGTTGGCAACATCAGTCAGTAAAGTATCATCATAAAAAATGACTTCGCCCGCGCAAGATTATGATTGCCACCAAGTTCCCAACAGGTATTTTTATCTACATGGACTTTACAACGAATGACCATAAGTAACTTAGTTCCTTTATCACTGAAGTTTCCCAGTTTTTCAGGAGCAAGAAATTTAGAACGCGAAAAAAAATAGTGAAAAAATTTCGAAAATTTTTTGCCACTCTTAATGCGTGTTAATTAATCCTTATGTAACTCGATTATTCTTTATAAACAACAACTTATTACT
>CANNNN010000115.1 GCA_947506075.1 Methylococcaceae bacterium | reverse complement strand
GCAGCTGGCCCAAGGGCGTGACTTGAGCTTGCGGATCCCATTCAATATGGATTTTTCCATCAAAGGTATCGGCAATCAGTGCGCTGATTTCGCGTTTTTTAAGGTTGATTTCTGTGTCACCCTGTGGGTAAATGACTTTAGGGGGTAATACCATGGCTTAGCTCCTGAAATACGGACGCTGCCAATTATAACTCCAAGTTCAACTGATTTTTTTAGGATAAAGGGTGTGCAGAACAACAACTGGCTTTGAAACTGGGAATGCAGATCAGTTTTTCAACTATTTGAACCCAAGAAATTGCAATTAGTCGTATAGCATTTGAAGTATTCAGGGGGAAGATAATCGATGGACGGTTATTATTTAGTATTTTCTTTTTCATGAATGTCGGGCAAGTTGGGCTTAGCAGATCCCGTCACATTCAGCTTGTAGCCAAAACCTTTCACAGTCAAAATCCAGCATGGGTTATTGGGGTCAAGCTCAACTTTTTTTCTTAATAAATGCATGTATTGATAAAGATCTGATTTGGTTACCCGGTTATTTTCAGGCCAGACATGATTGATGATTTCATCACACATAAACACGCGATCGACATCCTGGGCCAGTAATTCGAAAAGCTCAAATTCTTTGCGTGTCAAATTCAGCGAGTTTCCTTTCAGCATCACGCATTTTGAACGTTGATCAATTTTAAACGGTTCGACGATAAAAAAATCGGCATCACTATTTTTTTGTGTAGTGTTATTAGCCTGATGACTATCTCCGTTAGCCAAATGTTGTTGATCAAGCATTGCCTGCCTACGATCATTGGCAGCCCGCCGCGCACTATTCCTTTTTTCTTGAATAAAACGAGGATGATAGTTGAATCTGTTTTGCAGATAATCATTAAGTTGATCAATATCGAGTGGGGCATCTAACATTGCATCTACCCAGCTAGCTACGTTTTTTTCTATACGGGTAGCGTTAGTTGTATTAAGCAAGTAACAGACCGGAATTTGATGTTGTGTGCTTATTTCACGAACCAAGTCAATATCAGTATTTTTCAGATGTCCTGCAGCAAGAATGATTATGTTAGGCTGCATCTGAATCAGTGGCTTAAGTGATTCTATATTGTTTGTTGTTTCAAGGATTTTATATTGATGCGCATGACAATAGCCTTTTAATAAGCCTAGATGATAAGGGTCTTCACTAATCAGTAATATCCGAAAGTCTTTATTCATTAGGTGTCCTGGTAATATTCAGTAGAGCGAATAAGGAGTGAAGAGTAAGCAAAGAAATATAATCGCTGAGCACAGCATGAGATGGAGTTATGTGAAAATAAATCCAAATAAATTAGCAGGTTATATTTAGATTATCACAATCTTAGTATTATGTAAAAGATTCCTTTCTGGCAAACAATAACGCTGAGTATCCACTTTAGTGTTAGGGGTATTGTTGACGAAATTAAGTATTATCACGTATTTTGTTTGTGTATTTGCCTTGTTAATGTACGTCATAAATAGATATATATAAGATATTTCATATGGAAAGTTAGCCAAATATCGACCACACAGATTCCTTCCAAGCTATCGCAGCGAAAAGTCTCAAGCTAATCATGCGATTCATAAAAACCAGATTATTTAACAGCCAGATTGATTGCCACGCATTGAAATATTATTCAGTCTATTCCAAAAATTCTAAAGGTGTAGTATGAAAAAGGATATAAAAGGTGAAGCCCCGATGGATTTGGCGGCGGATTTACAGTGTTATGATGCTGTGGTGATCGAATCAGCTGTTTGCCCGGCTACTGATTTACTGCATGAACTTCGGACACATCTGATCGAACTGGAAATGCAAAATGAGGCGCTGCGGCGAGCTCATGCTGCTCTCGAAACATATCGTGATCCTATTTATGATGTTGCAGCTGTCGGTTGCCTAATACTGACCCACGAGGGACTGATCGCTGAAATTAACCTTGCAGCCGCAGATTTTTTGGGAGTGGATCATCAAGAATTGCTTACTCGGCGGTTTACTGAGTTTGTTGCCCCTCAAGACGGTGACGGCTGGCAGTATTTTTTATCGGGCGCGATAAGACATAACCAGCGGCAGGCTATAGCGTTGACACTGAAACGCTACGACGGCGGCGAGTTGCCTGTTTACCTGGACTGCCGGTGTGAAATGTCAGGTAATCAGAATGCACGACTGCGTGTCACACTGAGCGATCTCACTTTACACAAACAGTCCCAAACAACCTATTGCGAATTTACTATGACCACGGACATGATTTTGGCTAGTGCCGGATTGGCTTCATGGGACTGGGATATAAAATCCGAACGGGGCATAGTTAACGAATGTTGGGCTAAACTGCGCGGTTATAGGCTTGAGGATATAGATCCTAATCTGAACACCTGGAAAAACGGCATTCATCCTGATGACCTTTCTAGCTATTATGCTGCGTTGACGGGACATTTAGAAAATCGCACCGCATTTTTCCAGGCCGAATATCGTACTCGCACATTGTCGGGATCATGGATATGGCTATTGGGTCATGGCGTCGTGATTAAGCGCGATACCAATGGATATCCCCTGCGAATCGCGGGTATTGAGATGGACATCACCGAGCGCAGGTTTAATGAAGAGCAGCTACGCATTGCTGCTGCGGCTTTTGAGTCTCAAGAGGGAATATTTATAACTGATACCAATGCCGTCATCATGCGTGTCAATCAGGCGTTCACCCGGATGACCGGTTACAGCGACCTTGAATCTGTGGGTCAGACACCGCGTTTACTCAATTCCGGTCGGCACAACAAAGCTTTTTATCAATGCATGTGGAATACGCTGAAGGATAAAGGTTGTTGGCAGGGCGAGATCTGGAGCCGACACAAGGATGGTATGATTTATAACGTGTGGCTAAATATTTTTTCAGTCAGCGCGATTGACGGTAGCATCGGCTGTTACGTTGCCTCCTTTTCTGATATCACTACGAATAAGGACGCGGCGGCAAAAATTCATAACCTGGCTTATTACGACCCGCTTACCTTGTTGCCCAATCGCCGCTTGTTTCAGGATCGCTTGGGTAAAGCGATTGCTATTAGCAACAGAAGTAGAAAGTATGGGGCGTTGCTGTTTATCGATCTGGATAATTTCAAAGCACTGAATGATACGTTGGGACATGATATGGGAGATCTGCTATTGACTCAGGTTGGAATGCGTCTCGCGGGTTGTATTCGTGAGGGCGATACCGTGGCTCGCCAGGGAGGTGATGAGTTTGTGGTAATACTGGAAGCATTGAGCATTAATGCGATGGAAGCAGCCAATCAAACCGGGGTCGTCGGCGAAAAAATCCTGACTGCACTGAATCAAATCTATCAGCTTAGCCATCATGAATACCACAGCACACCGAGCATCGGTATCACGTTGTTCAATAATAAGGAGTCCGTGGAAGAGCTGCTGAAGCGCGTGGATATCGCTATGTACGCGGCCAAAGCAGCCGGCCGCAATACACTACGTTTTTTTGAGCCCAAGATGCAGGCAGCGGTTACCGATCGCGTTACGCTAGAGATGGACTTACAGTGTGCACTGACAAATAATCAATTAAAGCTTTATTTTCAGTTGCAGGCACAGCATGACCGTAAAGTCATAGGCGCCGAAGTGCTGTTGCGCTGGGAACATCCAGGACGCGGTTTTGTTTCGCCGTCAGAGTTTATTCCTCTGGCTGAAGAAACTAGGCTGATCCTGCCCATAGGCCTGTGGGTATTGGATTCAGCCTGCGCCCAGCTAAAAAAATGGGAATCTATTCCCCAGACTCGGCATTTGCAGCTTGCCGTCAATGTCAGCGCCCATCAATTCCATCAAGCTTGTTTTGTCGAACAGGTTTGCGCTATGCTTAAAAAATATGCTATTTCGGCTGATCGACTCAAGCTGGAACTTACCGAAAGCTTGGTATTGGATAACATAGATGACACGATCATCAAGATGCAGGAACTTAAAGAAGTCGGGGTGCATTTCTCAATGGATGATTTCGGTACTGGCTATTCCTCGTTGGCGTATTTGACGCAACTGCCGCTCAATCAGTTGAAGATTGACCAATCCTTCGTGCGCAATATTGGCGTAAAACCCACCGATGCCGTGATCGTGCAAACCATTATTGGCATGGCCAATAATCTGTGCATGGAAGTGATTGCCGAGGGTGTAGAAACGGAAGAACAGCGCGCATTTTTGGAACAGTATGGCTGCTCTGCGATCCAGGGTTATCTGTTTGGCAGGCCGTTGCCACTGGATCAGTTTGAACAGTCACTAGGAATTCAAGGCAAAAACAATTCCGCTGCGGCCTCTGGGTTTGAAGCAAAATAACAATGCAGATAACTGGCGGTCAATCGTTTCAGCCGATAAATGGCTTCCCCTGCTGAGGTGTTATGCAGGCGTTCACCGAAGGCAAGGGGGATAAGCGGCGTTTCGATCAGTGAATGATGGAAAGTATGACTGCGGAGTACTCCAGCGGACATAGGTGCCGATTGATACCCCAAACCGGTTAATCTATCTTGCATGATCGCATGACCGGGTAATAGCCCGATCATTTCACCACTATGACCGGCCTTATCAATAATCGATTCCAGCATATACAAAAATCCCCCGCATTCCGCGTAGATCGGTTTTCCTTGCCGGAAGTGCATTTGTAGCGCTGCCTTCATAGTCAGATTATCTTGCAGAACATTCAGATGCAACTCGGGATAACCGCCCGGCAGATAAATACTGTCAACCTCAGGCAATTTAGTATCCGCAAGCGGTGAAAAGAACCTCAGCGTCGCGCCCATCGCCCGCAGCAGATCCAGATTAGCGGCGTAAATAAATGAAAATGCAGGGTCGCGGGCAATGCCGATGCGGATGCCGCATAGCAGTTGAGGTGGTGTGCTGGGTTTAGGCTTGATAAATTCGACAGCTTCCGGAAGGCAAGCAAGCCCGGTTGAGGCAATCGCTGTTGCTGCGGCTAATATCCGCGTATCGAGATCGTTGATTTCTTCGGCCTGAACCAGACCCAGATGCCGTTCAGGCAATACAAACCGGCTGTCTCGTGGTATTTGGCCAAAATAGCATAACTCGGAAGGTATGCCTTGCCTGATCATTTCGTCATGTCGCTGGCTCGCGACGTTATTGGCTAATATGCCGGAAAACAGCAGCTTGGGTCGGTAGTTTGCAAGTCCGTAGGCTATCGCGCCCAATGTTTGTGCAGTCCCTGTTGCATTAATGACAGCCAGTACCGGCACGGCTAATAATTCTGCAAGATCGGCGCAGCAAGGCTCGCCATCGAACAAGCCCATCACGCCTTCAATCAAGATCAAATCTGCCTCAAGTGCGGCTTCGTAAAGCAAGCGTCTGCATTCGCTTTCACCCATCAGCCAAAGATCGAGCTGATACACCGGCAGACCACAAGCGCGTTCGAGTATCATCGGGTCAAGAAAATCAGGGCCGGATTTAAATACCCGGACTTTACAGCCCTGATTGACATGATAGCGGGCGATCGCAGCGGTAATCGTAGTCTTGCCGTGATTGGAGCCGGGGGCGGTGATGAATAGGGCAGGGCAGCGTGTTTTTGGATAAGTCACTTCCAGACAGTTCCCGTCAATTCGGATAAGCGCTTAGCGATTGTATTACGGTTAAGATGATAACCGATAAAAACCAGTTCCGATTTTTTCGAAGCTTGTGGTTTTGATTGGGTCGTTAACGCGATGCGGGTGCGCACACCCTGGACCAGAACAGTCTGCACAGGGTCTGCGGCTAATATAAAACCCTTGCAGCGCAGTAAGGGTTCGGCTTTGGCGATTTCGATCAAGGCGTGTTTCAGTGCTTCGGTGGGCTGCAATTCAGAACTGCGCAGCACGAACGAGAGCCAGCCCGGATCCTGCTCATGAAAATGTTTGTGTGTTGCCAGTCCGTGATTGTGGCCTGCAAAACCGGAATGGGCATGACCGTTCAGCCGTTCATGACAATTCAGGGTCGGCGTATCCGATCCCGGCGTAAACCGGTGGTTTTGCGGAATAAAAGTGGGTTGGTGCAGGCGCAGGCCAACGGCGAGCCGAATATCAAGTTGCGCGTTATAAGCCAGCTCCAGAAAACGCACATTTGGCGCCCGGTCCCTAATCCGTTGTTCGGCGAGCAGCAAGTCCTCCTCCTCCTCCAGTGCATCGATTTTATTCAAGACCACGATATCGGCATATTCAAGCTGTTGCTCAAACAAGCTTGCAACCGAAGCCGCAACGGCTGATTGCGGACTGTTCGGCTCAAGGTTACGATCAAACTGATCGGACAACAGTAACGGCGTGTCGACCACGGCCAAGGTTGCATCCAGAATAAAATTTTCGGCAAGTGCGGGTGTTTGCAGTAGTTCCATGACTGCCGTAGGCAGGGCCAGACCCGACGTTTCTATCAACAGATGGTCGACATTAGCGCGGCGCTCGGCGATAGCCTGCAGCGTAGGAATGAAATGATCATCGTCGCCATAGGCAATCAGGCCGTAAGGGAAATCATGTATTCTGATCTGGTCATTGCCGTTTGCGCTGTCCCGAATCAGCGCTCCATCAATGGAGACTTCGCCAAACTCGTTGATCAATAAGGCAAGGCGGCGGTTTTTCCGGCTTTTAAGCAGATTGCTTAGCAAGGTGGTTTTACCTGAACCGAGAAAACCGGTCACGATGGTGACCGGAATAAGGTGTTGAAATGTCATGATAAGGGCTAATAAATATAAAAATTAGTAACTACTAAGGTATTAAAAACAGAACGCCACAGATTCACAGATTAATTTTTTCATATTTCCTAGTACCGAAAGTTTAACCCGTATTTAATGCACTGAATCTGTGAATCTGTGGCAGTTATTTATCCTGTTTGTAATTGCCTTAATATCCCATCGAATGACGAGGTGATAAAGGGATAGTCAAGTTTTGGCCGCTTGATGACCAGCAACGGAATCTTTAGCGCCTCGGACGCCGCTACCTTGGCATTAAAGCCCCCGGCATCGCCGGAATCCTTGGTGATCACACAATCGATGTCAAGATCCCGCCACAAGACTTCATTGAAAGCTTGCGAGAACGGTCCTTGCATCGCGCAAATATGGCTGCGCGGCACGCCTAGAGCTATAGCCCGCTGGATAAATTCAGGTTCGGGCGTGACACGTACAAACCATTCTATTTGATCGGCGCCAGGCGAGTTAAGAAAAACAGCCAAATCCTTGGAGCCCGTGGTCAGGAAAATGCGTTTTCCCCGTGCAATAGCTAGCTTAGCCGCCTGCTCTGTCGAGTCGCATTCAATGCCGGTATCGGCTGCAAAAGAACTGGGCCGCTCAAAACGCAGGTACGGAATATTCAGGCTAAGTGACAAGCCCATCAATTGTTCCGAGATCAGCTTCGCATAAGGATGGGTTGCATCGATTATGACTCGTGCCTGGTTTTGGGCCAAGGCCTGTTTTTGCGCTTCTACACCTTGATGACCGGCCCAGACCGACACGCCGGTGCAATGCTGGCTGGCGACTTCTCCGCCATATTCGGTTGCAGCCGAGACCACGACCGGATAGCCCTGTTGTGCCAGTTCGTTAGCCAGCTGGTTGCCGTCGCTGGTGCCGGAAAAAATCCATAAGGCCTGTTCCGGTAGCGGGTTCGGTTGTGGCTGTTCGGCAGGAACTGCGTCGCTATTGGCGCTGGGCAGTTCCCAACTATTGTAGCCGCGCGGCGTAAAAATAAAGCCTCGCTTGCGTTGGGTAAAACGGTTGCCGATCACCAGCGTGGTCAGCATGTCGAACTGCAGGGACGGCAACTCTTCCAGTGTATGTATGCTGACTTCCTGGCCGGGTCGATAGGCATTGCGCACCACGCCGCACAGGGTTTTTGGTGACTTTGCTTCGAGCATGATAGCCAGGATGCGGTACACGCCTTCCTGGCGACCGGCGCTTTGCACGTTGTACATCACACAGGCCAGGTCGGCCTGGGCGAT
>CANNNN010000114.1 GCA_947506075.1 Methylococcaceae bacterium | reverse complement strand
TGACCATGAATCAAGCGTAGGCAGCGCTTTTCACGCATGACTGTCGTTACCGTGTCCTGATTAACATCCATGATGTCCTGGGTTTTTTTGCGTTTGTGGAAATAACTGCGGATACGATACCAGCGCGCAGCCAACAACCGCAATAACAGAGGTTTGGATAGCACGGATTCTTGCCACTCAGGGCTATGCGCTTTGACGCGAAACACTTGGTAGGGCAAATCATCAGTACACAGCAAATCGCCGTGCGTAAGCAACGTCGGTGTACCGTACAAATCAATCACAGCGTACTCATCAAGCAGGATCACGCCGGTATCTTCGGCAAATTGTTTGCCCAGTAGAAAATCACGGTTGCCTTGCTGCAAATAAACCGGAATGCCAGAATTGGTCAGTTGCTTAAGCTGTTTCCGGATTTTGTTGTTCGGTGGCGTGAAGTCGTCGTCGCCTATCCAGGCATCGAAAAGATCACCCAGGATATAAACAGCAGATGCTTTAGGCGCCCTATTCTTCAGAAACGAAAGAAAACGGTGGGTGATTTCAGGTTTTTCCAGGGAAAGATGCAGGTCTGAGATGAAGAGGATTTCTTGTTTCAAGGGTAGGTGAAGGGCAAAGGGCAAAGGGCAAAGGGCAAAGGGCTAAAAGCGAAGGACTGGTTTACTACCTTTCGCCCTTCGCCTTGAGCCTTTCGTCTATTTTAAAACTTCAGCTTTTTCGACGATGATGTCGACTTTTGGCACATCCTGATGTCCGCCACGGTTGCCGGTAGCTTGTTTAGCCATAGCATCGACTACATCCATGCCTTCAATAACTTCGCCAAATACCGCATAACCCCAGCCACTGGCTGTAGGACTGGTATGATTCAATGAATCATTATCCTTATAATTGATAAAAAATTGTGCAGTTGCTGAATCAGGAACATTGGTGCGTGCCATCGCCAAGGTACCGCGTTTGTTGGTCAAGCCGTTATTAGCTTCGTTTTTGATCGGGTCATGAACCGTTTTTTGATTGAACTCAGTATCAAAGCCGCCACCTTGGGCCATAAATCCGGGAATTATACGATGGAAAATGGTGCCGTTATAAAAGCCTTCATTAACATAAGTCAGAAAATTCACCGATGAAATTGGCGCTTTTTCAGGATTCAGCTGAATAATAATTTCACCCAGGGACGTGGTTAATTTAACTTTTGATGGTGTATCAGACATAAGATTTTCCGTTGCAAATGAGAGTGTTGTGGTTAATAGCAGCATCATGAAGAAAATGAAATTACGCATAGTTTGTCCTTGAAGAATGATGCAAAGCAGCGATTCTAAGTGTTTTTGTCTTGAAAGAGAAGCCCGTGCTTGCTAGATTGTACGGTTTTGTTTAACCTGCCTCGACTTAACCGGCCCTATTGACTGGCAAACACGGCTTAACCGAATCACTTAATTATGTTGAAAATATATAACACCCTGACCCGTAAAAAAGAACTGTTTCAGCCTCGTGTAGAGGGCAAAGTCGGCCTCTATGTCTGCGGCATGACGGTTTATGATTATTGTCATATCGGCCATGCGCGGGTCATGGTGGCGTTTGATACGGTAGCCCGTTATTTTCGCTATCTGGGTTACGAGTTAACCTACGTGCGCAATATTACCGACATCGATGACAAGATCATTCAGCGGGCCATTGAAAACGGCGAGGACTACGACAAACTGACCGAGCGATTTATCGAGGCTATGCACGAGGATGAGCGTGCCTTATCCGTTTTGCCTCCGGATATTGAGCCGAGGGCGACCCAGTCCATAGACGCCATTATCGCGATGATTAAAACCTTGGTAGATAAAGACTTGGCCTATGTCGGCACCAATGGTGACGTATTTTATGCAGTGACCCAATTTAAGGATTACGGTCGCTTGTCGGGTAAAAATCTGGATGATTTACAGGCAGGCGAGCGGGTTGATGTCGATATGGCCAAACGCAACCCGATGGATTTTGTGTTGTGGAAGATGGCCAAAGCCAACGAGCCGGCCTGGAAATCCCCCTGGGGGTTGGGCCGTCCTGGCTGGCATATCGAATGTTCAGCGATGTCTACTTGTTGCCTGGGTAACCATTTCGACATCCATGGCGGCGGCATGGATTTGCAGTTTCCGCATCATGAAAACGAGATTGCCCAGTCGGAAGGTGCGACCGGCGAGAAATTTGTCAATTTCTGGATGCATAACGGCTTTGTACGTGTTGACGATGAAAAAATGTCCAAGTCGCTGGGTAATTTTTTTACCGTGCGCGAAGTGTTGAGACAGTATCAACCTGAAATTATCCGTTTTTTCATCCTGTCCAGTCATTACCGTAGCCCATTGAATTATTCTGATGAACAATTAAACGACGCCGGAGCTGCTTTAACACGACTCTATACTGCCCTGCGCGGCGTAAAAACCTCTGCAGAAGCGCAAGTCGATGAAACGTATAAAACCCGTTTTGAACAGGCGATGAATGATGATTTTAATACCCCGGTCGCGCTCGCGGTTTTATTTGATTTGGCCCGTGATTTGAACAAAGCAAAAACGCATGAGCCTGATAAAGTTGACGCCTTAGCATCAAGCCTGAAATATTTAAGTGGCTTGCTGGGCATACTCCAGACTGACTCTGAAATTTTTCTTAAAGGCAGCGGGGGCGATGTCGTCGATGATGAAAAAATTGACCAACAAATTACTGCTCGCATCACTGCAAAAAAAGCCAAAGATTGGACTTTAGCCGACAAAATCCGTAATGACTTAAAAGAACAAGGCGTAATTCTGGAAGATTCGCCCGACGGCACAACCAGCTGGCGACGCGAATAATAAGCCGCAGGGCTTGCCTTGCACGCCTCAACTCCAAAAATTCGCAATTAGTCCGCGAAACACACGAAAATAAATCAAGACCTAGTATTGGTTCTTCTATCCCCCTTTGGGTAACGGCCTACAGCTTGGCATCTCGTTAAAAATTTTCGTGTATATCGTGGACAAAATGATTTTTCTATAATTTAAAGGTTCTAATGGCCGATCATAACAAACCGCCAGCCAACGATTTGGTGAAAGTATCGTTGAATTTAATCAGCGGTTTTCTGTCAAAAAAAATCCGTACCGTTTATTACAGCGCACGGGAAACCATCGGCGAGCATAAACGCGACATAGTCGTTAGTCATGTTGAACAGGCTTGTGCGGGCTTACAGGACACGAAGGCCGAGTTTGAAAATGCGCTGGAGCGTTTTAAAACCTTGGTCTGCGTCAATGAAACAACCCTGGATCATAAATACAACCTGCTGAACAGGCAGTATCAGTTTTGCTGCGCCAAATCCGTAGCGGTAAGCGACAGAATCAGGGCAATTGAACAGGTCAGCGAGGCGCTGTTTGCGGAATGGGACAATGAACTCAGCGAATACACCAACCGTAATTTGCGTGCCCACAGCAAGCAGCAGCTAAAGCTAGCCAGACAGAATTACACCCGGCTTATCAGAGCCATGCAAAAAGCCGAAACTAAAATCCAGCCGGTGCTTTCGGCATTTAAAGATCAAGTACTCTATCTCAAACACAACCTGAATGCCCAGGCCATCGCGGCATTAAGGCATGAATTTATTGACATAGGTATCGATATTTCCCAGCTTATCCGGGCGATGGAGCTGACAATTGCCGAGGCAAGTTTATTTGTTGCGGCGCTAACGAATCAAAAAACCGCCGATCAAAAAACCTTGCCTGGCCGGTGAGGCTAAAGCTTGTATAAAACTTCGTTAGCTTTATCTTTAGGATCTGCTTTATTGCTACCTTTAGGGATGTCCTGATCTTGTCTTTCCTTGCTGAATTTGGCTATCATATCATCCCAGTTTGCATACTTTTCATAGCCTGCAAAGCCGGAATTTTTCCGTTGCTGATAAACTTCTTTGCCCAAGATGATTATTTCTTCAGGTTTCTTTCCGTCAACCGTATTCAGAAACTCTTTTTCATCCTTAATTGAGTCGCGTAAGGTCCAGAAAGAAACCTCAAACTCAATACGCATATCGGGAGATAAGCGATTTTTTAGAGCCTTTACCGATCTAAAAGCGGTACGGGAATTATGCCCGTTAATTTCTTGCCCCTTACCGCAGGCAAACAAGGATGTGCAGCAGACGATGAGCAGCAGAACAGGTAATTTCTTCATAAAGATAACCTCAAGTTTAAGTACGAACGCATATAACGTATACAGGGTATTTGCCGGGTTTGCGACGGTTAATATAACGCCGGATCGTCAAACAAAGTAAAATGGCTGGTTATTATAATCCTGAGCTGGCTTTTTATGCTGGAATTTATCCAATTATTAAAACAACGTTACCAAGCGGTTTTTGCTGAATTGGGTAATGAATCCGTCAAAGCCAGCTATCAACAGCGTATAGACCAGCTGATTTTGGCGGAAGCTTTCATACGCAAGGGCCAGTTGCTTGATGGATCTGTGCAGCCATTATTACAAATGGCAGTGGTTGGACCGACTCAGGCGGGAAAAAGCTCGGTGGTCAATGTGTTATTAAACAGCACCGTCGCCGGAGTCAGTCCGCTGGCCGGTTACACAATTCACCCCCAAGGCTTTTGCAACGACGTCAGTATTGCTGACTGCAACGGACTGCAACGTTATTTTGGTCGGTTTCAGCAACTGCAACAAAAAGAGCTCAGCAAAGAGCGGCACGATTGCTATTCGTTAACCGAAAACAGTAGCGTTTCAGCACTGTTGCCGCCGGGCGTTTTGTGGGACACGCCGGATTTTGATTCGATAGATTCAGCCACTTATCGGGAAGGTGTTATCCGGGCTGTTGCCCTGGCCGATATGATTATCCTGGTGGTCAGCAAGGAAAAATATGCGGATCAATCGGTCTGGGACATCATGGCCGCTCTCGAAGAACTGCATCAACCAACGCTGATCTGTCTTAATAAGCTGTTCGAAGGTTCTGAGTCGGTCATTATCCCATCATTAAAAGAAAAGTGGCGTCAGGTACGTAGCGATGAATTTCCCGAAGTCGTTGCCCTGTATTATCAAAAAGCCGGTGGACTGCCGAAATGGCCGGAATCAGCGCAACAAATGCTGCATCAACTGGCGCATAAAGTAAAACCTAAGCAACACGCGCGCTTTGAACAGGACTTATTGAAAAGTCACTGGCAAAGCTGGCTGGAACCGGTTATTGCCGAACACCAGGCTTTAAACGACTGGTCTGAACTGGTCGACCTTATGCTCAAGCAGGCGATGGACAGTTATCAGCGCGATTACCTGAATCATCCGCATCACTATGAAACCTTTCAGCTGGCCATGGCCCAGTTGCTTAATTTAATGGAAATACCCGGGCTAGCCCGTATTCTTGCCGGCACCCGCCAGGTTTTAACCTGGCCAGTCAGGCAGCTGATGAAGCGGGGGCGCAAAGTCCCGCATAGCGCAGACAGCAGTTACGAAATAGCCTTGTTAAATCAGCTAGCCGAGCATACGCTGATACAACTGGCCGATAAATTGCTGGATAAGGCCGAGCAGAACCAATGGTGGCGGCACACTCACAGCGCGTTACGCAGCCAGCGATTAGAGGTGTTACAGGATTTTGAGCAAGAAACAAAAAAATATCACCTGTCTTTTCAGCAAGATGTGGAAAGCGCCGCGCATCGTTTGTATCATAAGCTACAAGAGCAACCACTGGTTTTAAACAGCCTACGCGCAACCCGTGCAACTGCCGATGCGGCTGTGATTGCGCTGACCTTACACATGGGCGGCATAGGCCTGCATGATTTGGTCATTGCGCCGGCGACGCTGTCCTTGACTTCGTTGCTGGCTGAAAGCGCAGTCGGCGGCTATATGCACAAAGTGGAGGCCGAGTTAAAACAAAACCAATTCAACACCGTACAACAAGCGTTATTTATCGGGAGTCTGCGCCTTAAACTGCTGCAACTGCCCGAGCATATATCGACGACGCATTTTAATATATCCCCTGACCAGCTGCATGCCGCAGAGCATCACCTCACAGAAAAACGCCATGGCTTACGATTACTCTAGTTTGGTAACAACAACAAAACGCTGGGCAGAGCAAGCGCTTGCTGCTGGCTGGATTAATGCCGACACAGCGCAATTGTTAAGCGATTTTGATACCAGAACGCCCGACACCCTGTTCAACCATAACGGCTCCAGGCCACTGATTGTCGCCTTTATGGGCGGCACCGGCGTTGGCAAAAGCTCGCTTTTAAATCGCCTGGCCGGCAAAGCCATCGCTAAAGCCGGATTAGAGCGGCCTACGTCGAGGGAAGTCACGCTCTATCACCACCATAGCGTTGCGATAAAGCATTTGCCGGAACACCTGCCGCTGGCGCAAATCAAAATCGCCGAGCATCAGAATGAGTCCAGAAAAAATGTCATCTGGATCGATATGCCCGATTTCGACAGCACCGAACAAAGCAACAAACACCAGGTTCTGGAATGGTTGCCGCATATCGACTTATTGATCTACGTGGTCAGCCCCGAGCGCTATCGGGATGAAAAAGCCTGGCGCTTGCTGCTCTCGGAAGGCAGCAGACATGCCTGGCTGTTTGTACTGAACCAGTGGGACAGAGGTCAGACTGAGCAATATGAAGATTTTAAACAGCAACTCTATAAAGCCGGCTTTGCAGAGCCAATCATCTTCAAGACCGCCTGCACCGAAGGCCTGCAAACCGATGAGTTTGCGGCATTGGAGGTCACTATCTCCGGACTGGCGACCGAGCATATTGTGTTGCAACTGGAACAAAGAAATTCCCAGCTTAAAAAAAATCAGTTAAAACAAAGCCTGCAAACTGTCAGCCAATTATTGGGCTCTCGCTCGGCTTTTCAGCAGTTGCCGGCGCTATGGCAAGAACAATGGCAATCCACAGCCAGCCTATTACAACAGGGTTTTGCCTGGCCCATCCAGCAACTGTCACGTCACTATGCCGACCATGCCGCCGATTTATTAACTCATTCATCGACTGCCCGATATGCCGCAGCCGGCGAAAAAATTACCTTATGGGACGAATGGGGGCAAACCCGTTTTGATGATGCGCTGGGGGAGTTTGTCAGCCATGCCGACCAACTGGGCATACCTGTCAGCCCGCTTAAAATGAAGTTGTCGGCATTGCATCAAAAGGCCCCCAAAATCGTCCAGACACAAACTGAACTGGCTGCCAGGCAGTCCCTGGCAAACCCCGGAAATACAATGCAACGTCTGTTTTTAAAGGTGATGCGCTTGTGTGAAATCATCTTGCCGCTTGCAGCCATTGCCTGGGTCAGCTATCAGGTTTTTATCGGCTATTACACCAGTAACATGTCCAAAGTAGCTTATTTAGGCGTTGATTTTGCGATACATAGCGGTCTGCTGATAGCCATTACGTGGTTAACGCCTTATTTCATCCTTAAAAAACTACAGCCTTCATTGGAAAAAAGCGCCTTAAAAGGTCTAAACAAGGGCATGCTTAAGGCACTCAACATCATTGATGCCGAAGTCTTGGCTGAGATAGAAAATATCAGCCAACAACAAGCCGAGCAAATCAAGCAGCTAAACGGGATTATTGAACTTTGTTCCGTTGCCGATCTGCAACCGGCAATAGACGGCAACAGTCCGTTGACACGAATGCTGATTGATTAACGCCAGCGCCTTTTGTCACCCCCCCCTACCCCGCTCTTACGGCAAAGATACGGTTCGTTAGTGGAAAGCTTGTCAAGCCATCCTAGGCTTAACCGTTTTACTTTAAGTTGATAACCGAAAACACCCCCCCCTAAAAGCCGCATGGATACTGGATCGAAAAAAATAATTGTACAATTATTATCCAATTCAATTAGAATACACATCAAGGGGGCGACATGGCTTCGACGTGGGTAACGAAACCTAGAGTGCATGCCGAGGACAGTACACCTCGTAAAATCTACTGAAACTAAAGTATTCGCAAATGACGAAAACTACTCAATGGCTTTAGCTGCTTAAACACAGCACCATTCCTT
>CANNNN010000113.1 GCA_947506075.1 Methylococcaceae bacterium | reverse complement strand
GCCTGTGCCTTCAATTTTATATCAAGAAGAATCAACAGTGCCTGACAAAATAGCTGCTTGAGATAATTGGGTAGGTGAACGGTTACCAATAAAGAGAAGATAGAACTACATGACAAACATTGTGTTTTTATTATGTACCGAAATCTTCCATTAATCACATAAGCGAGAGGAATTTATGACTAACCAACACCACACCTTATTGATCGTCGGAGGCGGCGCAGCTGGCGTTTCCGTTGCCAACAATATGCGTCGTCAAAACGCTGCTATCGATATTGCTATCATCGAACCTTCTGAAAAGCATTATTACCAACCCGGTTTCACAATTATCGGCGGCGGCGCCTATACGATGAAACAAACCACTCGTAATGAGGCCGACTTAATTCATCCCAGCGTTAAATGGATTAAAGACTATGCTGACACGTTTCAACCTGATCAAAACACGATTACTTTGCGTTCGGGAGACATCCTCAGTTATGACTATCTGGTCGTCTGTCCGGGCTTGCAACTGGACTGGGATAAAGTGGAAGGCTTGAAAGAAACGCTAAATAAAAATGGTGTTTGCAGCAATTATTCTCCCGATACAGTGGAATACACCTGGGAGTGTATAAAAAACCTGCAAGCCGGTACAGCTTTGTTCACGCAGCCACCAATGCCGATTAAATGTGCGGGTGCACCGCAAAAAATCATGTATCTGGCGGCGGATCGCTTCCGTAAAAAAGGTATTCTGGATAAAATGACTATTGAATTTTACAATGCAGGACCCGCGTTATTTGGTGTCCCCTTTTTTGCTAAAGCTTTAGGTAAGGTGGTGGCAGGCTACGGTATTCTTACCAATTTCAACCACAATCTGGTCTCCATTGATGGTCCCGCTAAAATCGCCACATTTGAAACAACCGACAGTGATGGCAATAAGCAACGGGTAAGCAAAGCCTTTGATATGATCCATGTCACGCCGCCACAAAGTGCGCCGGACTTTATCAAGAAAAGTCCGCTGGCTAACGCGGCGGGCTGGGTGGATGTCAATGATCTATCCTTGCAACATAATAAATTTACCAATATTTTTGGCCTGGGTGATGCAACTTCGACCCCCAATGCCAAAACCGCAGCGGCGGTAAGAAAACAGGTACCGATCCTGGTTGATAATATTATCAATTTGATCAACGCTAAGTCTGTTGAAGAAAAATATGACGGCTATGGATCTTGTCCATTAACAACGTCATTAAGCACAGTAATGCTGGCTGAGTTTGCTTATGGCGGCAAGATAACACCTTCTTTCCCATTTTTAGATCCTAGAAAAAATCTTTTTATCTGGTGGATAGGCAAAATCGCTGGGTTTCCTTGGATGTACTGGCATTTAATGATTAAAGGCTACCGTATCGATATTCCTCATCTGGAAAGCTATGCCAAACGTTTTACGAAAGAGGAGTAATTTAAGGAGCAGGGCGAAGGGAAGCTTTTTACACACTGCACGAGGTGTGACGAGGCCTGCAATTTCGTTATTCAAATTTTGTGCGTTGCCTAACGCTTAAAATATTTCGGTCGGGGTTCCAAGTCCCGACCAGCTTTACCTTACGCAATCATCAAAACACATAAAACGACAATGACTGATTCAACCTTTACCGAGTCACGAATAACGCAGCTATTTCCTATTGGCGGTTGGCTAAAAACCTATAGACGTCAGGATATGAGTGATGACCTGTTTGCGGGTATCATTACCGCTATCCTGTTAGTACCACAAGGAATCGCCTATGCGATCTTGGCAGGTTTGCCACCTCAGCTGGGTTTATATGCCAGTATTCTGCCGCCATTACTGTATGCCTTACTGGGCACTAGCCGTACCTTATCGATAGGGCCTGTTTCTATTGCCGCGATTATGATTGCCAGCGTGCTAATGTCACCTGAAGCTAGCGCCTTGGGGAATCCGGTACAAAGCGCCATACTCCTGTCTGCAGAAAGCGGTGCAATCATGTTCATGATGGCAGTTTTGCGCATGGGGGGATTGGTTAGTTTTATCAGCCATCCTGTACTGGCCGGTTTCACCAGCGGGGCGGCATTATTGATTATAGGCAGCCAACTCCCCCAACTGGCGGGCTTAAAAACACCGGCCTGCACTGTTGATGTCGCGTGTTATAGCCATTATCTTTCTGGCACGATAACAAGTACGGCATTGTTAAGTAGCGCCGCCTTAGGTTTATTGCTTTTTTTTGGCAAACCGCTCACCGCCACCCTTAAGTTCATGAAGGTGAATCGAGCGTTAAGCTCCGCAGTTAGTAAATGTGGGCCGTTATTAACGGTGATATTGGCAACCGTAGCCGTCAGCTATTTCAATCTGACCGAACAGCAGGTTGCAGTAGTCGGTAGTGTGCCTTCGGGATTCCCGACGCTCAGTGTTGATTTTATAGGCGAAGCTTTTTCAGCAAGCGGCTGGCAGCGAGCGAAACTGTTACTGCCTGACGCTGCCTTTATTGCGTTAATTGCTTATGTAGAAAGTGTCGCTATCGCTAAGGTGACCGCCAATCTCAGGGGTGAAAAAATTATCGCCAATCAGGAACTGATTGCCTTGGGTGCGGCCAATATAGTCGCGGCGGTTTCTGGAGGAATGCCGGTTGCGGGAGGCTTCAGCCGTACGATGGTGAATTTTGCTGCGGGCGCACGCACCCAAATGGCTATGGTGATTGCTGCGACAATTCTCAGTCTGGCCGTGATGTTCGTTAGCCCATGGTTTACCAACATTCCCAAATCCGCCTTGGCTGCAATTATTTTAGTGTCGATCTTCCGCTTGGTAAGGATAAAGCACATAGCTCACACCTGGCGATACGATCGCGGCGATGGCATTGCCGAACTTGCCACCTTATTAGCCGTTTTAATCCTGGGCATTGAAGAAGGTATAGTCCTGGGGATTATATTGACCATCGGCAGCCATTTACGCAAAACCAGCCAGCCCCACATAGCTGTGGTCGGACGCATACCCGAAACTGAACATTTTAGGAATATTAAACGCCATAAGGTAGAAACCTGGCAGAATTTGTTGTTGGTTAGGATCGATGAAAATATTACCTTTGCCAATATTGACTATATTGAGAGCTATCTAGGTACTGAATTAAGACGACAACCCGAAACCAAGCATGTCGTCCTTATTTTTAATTCAGTCAGTGATATCGATACAACCGCCCTGGAAGCCTTGGAACAGTTTAACCACGGATTGCAAGCTTCAGGCAAAACCCTGAATGTTGCCGAAGCGAAAGGTCCAGTCATGGATAAACTTGCAAAAACCGATTTTCAGCAACAACTAAAGCCAGGCAAGGTGTTTTTTCGTACTGAGGACGCAGTTAAAGAACTGGGGGTGCACATATGAAAGGCTTAAAGACAATTTCATATGTGAGGAAGTTTTATGATTTCGGAAGCCGTGGTTGATTTGTCACACGGGCAGTTCGCTGCTACATCGTTGTATCATTGCTGCAGGCTTTGGTTTGGTGGCCATTCTGTCCGTCATTGTTCTGGGTGATGAAAGCGGTTATACCGACGGCGAAGTACAAAAAGTAAAACTTGCTGCGATTGAAGTCGAATGACACACCGAAGCGCCGCCTGTAGCTTTTACCGTCATCGGCATTTCTGAGCAGGAGACCATGGAAGCTCGTTATGCCGTAAAAATCCCCTGGGTGTTGGGCTTGTTTAAATAAGGTGGTAAACCCTCGACTATGCAAAGGGACTCACTACTAAAGCACCTTGGACAATTGTTTCATGAGTTAGCCAAGCAGAAGGGCTGTAAAATAGAGGAGGCGCATCTTATGCCAGATCATGTTCACATGTGCATCAGCATTCCGCCAAAATATTTGGTTTCAAATGTAGTCGATTTATTGTAATTTACCTTAGGTAGATTGATTTCGTGCTTTTCGTGGACTAAAAAGGCTAGACGCATCATTTAAATGCAGCCCCATTGTTCGCTGAATGCGCGATAAAACGCTCTGTCGGCAACTGTTGCTCCGCGTCTGCCAACCAACGCGCAGGCAAACGACTGGGCCCGTTCCAAGGTTAGTTCTAAAGGCCATTGCTTGCTTAAGCCCAGTAACAACAATGCGGCGAACGCATCGCCTGCACCGACCGTGTCGACCACAGCAGTAAGCGCTGTTGGCTGGACGGTTAGGAATTTTTGCTGTTTGTCGTAAGCGACAGCGCCTTTTTCGCCTCGGGTTACGATCAGGGTTTCCAGATCGAACTGTTCGCAAAATAGCTGCATGGCGATTTCCAAGTCGGAATTTCCTGAACCGAGCTCGCCCAGTTCGGCTTCATTGAGTTTGACCCACGTTGCATCGTGCAGCAATATTTTTAGTGTTTCAGGCCTTGACCAGGGCGGCCTTAAATTAACATCGATAAAAATTTTTCCTTGATGTTTGGCTTTGGTGGTTTGCAATGCTGTAAGCGAGACTGGGTTTCTTAGCGCCAGCGAGCCGTGATACAAAATGCCTTGGGTGTTTTTCCTCTCTAGCAGTTCGCCATCGATAAAGTCGTAGGCGCTATCGGCAACGATGTCGTAATGCGGTTCGCCGTTCTCGATCAGCACCCGGCCGCTGCCGGTAGGGTGCTCGCGGTCTGTTTGTAATGCTGTACGAGCCATGCCCCAGTCGTCCATTAAAGCGGTAATTTCAAGTCCAGCAGGATCGTCGCTAATCCGGCTGATGAAACGTGGGGCTAGTCCGAACGCCTGGGAGTGCCAAGCGACATTAAATGGCGCGCCGCCCAGGACGCTACTGTCGTCGGGAAAATGGTCGAACAGCACTTCGCCGAAAACATGGATAAGGGGGTTATTGTTCATGGTCTTGTTCCATCCACAGTTGTGTATCAGGGTGATAATGGGCAACGCCTTCGAGTATTCCTGCGCCATAATTGCCGTTCATGCCCAGAAAACCGCCTTGCGCCAGATAAAATGCCTGCATTGTGCCCTGTTGCAAAGCCTGGGTTTTGGCTTGCTCGACGACTGCGATGTCGGCGTTGGCAACCAATACCGATGGCACAGAGCTGGCGATCACCGGCAAGTCGTTACCGCTGTCACCGGCGAAAACCGTGTTGTTGTAGTTGAACCCCTGGTGCTGCATTAAAAATTCCACGGCATGCAGTTTGGTGGCGTGGGCGGGCACTACGTCCAGAAGTCCCGTCGATGTCGCTTCATCGACACTGTAGATTAGGCTGGCTGCCAGATTTTTCGTTTCAAGACGCCGGGACATTTCCCGTAGCAGCGTTTCGATGCCTGTTAACAACGGCAGGTAATAGCTAAGTTTGTAACGGTTCTGTTTACTTTCGTCCTGCAACTGTAAAGACGGTAAATCGGCAAACAAAGCCCGTAAATCATTAGCGATCAAGCCTCGCCAAGCGTTGGCAATGTTCTGTTCCCACGCTGAGCTATGTAACCATTTTCCGGTACCCACCTGATAAATTGTCGTACCCACATCGCCAATCACCCAGTCGGGCAATGGCAGATTGTAGTCAAATATGGCCTGTTCAACCAACTCTCGATGTCGGCCGCTGACATAAGCCAGCGTCACCTCCGGGCGTGAAACCAGACGGGTAAAGGTCGCCCGGGCTCCGGGCGATTCGGGTTGTTTGCCGTTAGGTAACAGGGTGCGATCTAGGTCGGTGCAAATCAGAATAGCTTTCGGCATGGTCTGGAATCTCCATTAGGGACTGAGAAAATGATAGTGTTCGAAGCCGGCATCGGCATAACGGCTATGAAAATATCAGGCAAGCCCAACTGATCGTGCAGCCAGCTCGGTAAGTTATCAGAAAAACTATCGAGATAATCTCAGCGTTCTTTGCAAAAATAGACTTTCAGCCCCGCTTAGATACTTAAAAATTGTACATTTTCAGCCAGCCTATTGATAGGTGGGGGGTATTTCGGATCGACATTATCATCGATGATGCGCTGTGTTATCAAATCCACGCGCTCGACATGCGGCTATTTTGTCAGGGCTTTAGCCAGTTCAACGACATACTTCAGTTGCCCGCCGGTATCTATCTTACCCCTGTCAGATTACGCCGATCACGAACTTTCCGTTATACAAATTATGTTGATTCACAAGTTCAAGCTTGGGAATCAACGAAAAGCCCGCTGAGGGTCTGAACTCTTACGGATATTTATTGCAAGTTGCCTAATACTTTGTCGAAGCCCCCTGGTTACACTCACTAAACTCGAATAAACTGTGGTCTGTGCAGCAAACTTGTTACAATCAAATGCTGTTCATTATTGTAATTTAACCACTACTCCTGATTGCTAGCTAAGGAGAACTCGGTAAAAATTTTCTTTCTTTTTGTGGAAAAATAATTGTTCTAGGATTAATTCTTGCCAGTCATCTTGTTAAAAAATCGATAGCCCATGCTGACATTATCAACATTCCAGCCCGCCTGGTGGTTAAACAATAGCCATTTGCAGACGATGTATCCGGCCTTGTTAAGAAATGATCCCGAGCCTCCTGAGTATCGCCGGGAACGGTTAATGACTCCTGACCATGATTACATCGATATCGATTATTGCGGAACCGGCAATCAGCCGCTGATTATGCTGATCCACGGCTTAACCGGCAGCTCGCAATCCGGCTATATCAAGGGTTTGCAAAGCGCTTTACACAAGCAAGGCTTACGCAGTGCTGTACTTAATTTTCGTGGCTGTAGCGGGTCGTCTAATAACAGGGCGCGTAGTTATCATTCAGGCGAAACAGAGGATATTGATTTTTTATATCAAACCTTACGCTTGCGTGAACCGTTAACGCCTATAGGTGCGGCTGGTTTTTCGTTGGGCGGTAATGTGTTGTTAAAGTGGCTGGGCGAACAGGAAGGTCAATTGGACTTGTTCGCTGCAGTTGCGGTTTCTGTGCCTTTGCTGTTAGGGGTTTGCGCGACAAAACTGGATAGCGGTTTTTCAAAATTCTATCGTATCAATTTACTGAAAGAATTAAAAGCCTATATGCACAGCAAACTGCAGCACCTCAGAAGCACGGGGCTAACTGAAGAAGCCATGAAAATTGAAGCATTGGGCGATTTATCGAGCATCCGTTCGTTCTGGCAGTATGACGATAGAGTGGTGGCCAAACTGCATGGTTTTACCGATGTACGCGACTATTACCGGCGCTCCAGTTCCAGGCAATACCTCAAAGCCATTACCGTACCCACGTTATTGATTCAGGCGGCTGATGATCCCTTTATGACCACGGAAGTCCTGCCCGAGCTGAATGAGCTCTCCTCACACGTACAACTCGAACTGAGTCCGCATGGTGGTCATGTGGGCTTCATCTCGGGATCAATCCCTTTTAAACCCGAGTATTGGCTGGAACAACGGATACCGAGGTTTTTTCTCGAATACATGGCCGATTCCCATTTAAGCAGAGCCTGAGTGCTTTAAGCCTAGGCAGGATGCCTAAGGTTATGGCTGAAACACAGTAGCCATTAAGTTGGAGGATTTTATGGCGTTTTCGAAAGTTTTGTCACGGTTACGTTGTGCCAGTTGAGCGGCGATCAAGCTTGATCGTTCTGGCATATGCGCGGCAAATGCGCGACCCGGCACCGTGGATAAGGCTTCTACGATGCCAATGCGTTCACCATCCAAACGTTCAAAACAGATAACCCCTGACTGTTCCTGTGTACTCCAGTCACACAGTAAATGATAGATTAAGGGCTGGCCTTTAGGTAAACGCCTGGCGACGACTTTAATATCCTGATGCTTATTCCGAAAACGCCAGACCAGTTCCGAATCGGAAAGACGTTTGCCATCAACCGGCTGCCATTTGAGTTGACTGGCTAACCAGCCTACCAATAACCAGGTCATCGGTAAGGCGTGAGGGCCATGATCTATTTCGAGGGTATGTAAGGCATCAAGCGCGCCGGGCTCTGCTTGCGGATCCAGCACTTGGCTGATTAATTTACGCCAACCTGCAAAGCGCCGCCAGGCAAGGTTATGGACGATTTGGGTGTTTTGTTGAGCGGCAACCCAGCGGGTCATGGTCGCAACGCCCTGGG
>CANNNN010000112.1 GCA_947506075.1 Methylococcaceae bacterium | reverse complement strand
TGATTTCCTGAACGATATTCTTGTGCTGTTTCTGGTAAAGCTGCATTGGGAAAATATTACCAGGCATTGGCTGGTAAGTCCCCTCAAGCATCGCTATGAATGGATGGCTCTCTTTTATATGTGCTTTTTGCTGGTTCGTTCACGCAGAAAAAAATAGAGCTGAGGTGCTGGGCGAAAGGCTAAGCTTCGCCCTTCACCTTGTACCTTCGTTACACCTGCCTCTCTAAGTACTTTCGCTATGGATATACAAACTTCTACTCCGAAAAATTTTCAACTGGTGCATCAGTTACAGCGGCGTATCAGAATCCTGTCGACGGTCTTGAAAAATGATCAGGAACGCGGCTATATTTTCGAAATTCTTTTAAAAAAGCGCCCCGAAATAAAAAGAATACGCTCGGTTTACGCGCTAGGTTCTGTGGTCATTGAGTTTGATCCTACCCGATTGCCAACCCAGAATTTATTGATTTTGCTGGATGCAGTGCTAGGCAATCTTGCCAAAAAACAGGGTACGCAAAGGCAACAACAAAAAGTTTTCGACGGCCCGTTACAGGAAGTCGACCTGGCTGTAGAAGGCATGACCTGCGCCTCCTGCGCCTTGTTGATCGAAATGGTATTAAAGCGCGACCCCAGAATCAAGCAGGCCAGCGTCAACTTTGGTACCTCAACCCTGATGGTTCAAGGCCAGTTAGCCAAGGATGAGGTTAGCGCAAAAGTCGCAACCTTGGGTTATAAAACCTATCCGATGGACACCTTATCGCAACGCAAGAATCTGATCGACAAGGAACGACAGCGGATTGTTATGGCTAAACGCCGTTTTATCTGGTCCGGCCTGTTGAGTTTCCCTGTGGTCATGGTCGGCATGAGCATGCCAACCTCGCGCTGGCTTCATTGGTTGCAATTTTTGCTGACTACGCCAGTGGTGTTCTGGTCAGGCGGGACGTTCTTTACCAAAGCCTGGCGCTTGGCAAAACAACGCACGGCTAATATGGATACCTTGATTACACTGGGAGTCGGTTCCGCTTATGGCTACAGTTTGCCAGCCCTGTTCAGACGCAGAGGCCATATCTACTTTGAAGCCGGTGCGGCAATAATCACTTTTGTGTTATTGGGTCGCTATTTGGAGGAGCGCGCCAAAGGCCAAGCCGGGGCAGCCATTCGCAAGCTGGTCGATTTGCAACCGCAAACCGCAACCGTCATTCGTGATGGGCAGGAAATTGTTATTGGCGTTGACGATTGCATAATAGACGATATATTGCTGGTGCGGCCTGGCGAAAAAATCCCTACCGACGGCCTAGTCATTCAGGGCGTATCCACGGTGGATGAAGCCATGGTGACCGGTGAAAGTCTGCCTATCGTCAAGGACGTCGGACATAAGGTGATAGGTGGCTGCGTCAATGGCAGCGGTGTATTGCGTATTCGCGTCACCGCAGTCGGCATGGATACGGTGCTGGCCAGCATAGTACACATGGTTGATCAGGCTCAGGCAACCAAGTTGCCGATTCAAAAACAGGTGGATAAAATTTCCGCCGTGTTTGTGCCATCAGTAATGGTGCTGTCGGGCTTAACCTTGGCCGGTTGGCTGGTGGTCGGCGCGCCTTTGGGCTTTGCGTTCGGCAATGCGATCACCGTTTTATTGATTGCCTGTCCTTGCGCGCTGGGTCTGGCAACTCCAGCAGCTATCATGGTCGGCGCAGGTCAGGCCGCAAGCACAGGCATTTATATCCGCAATGGCGAAAGCCTGGAAACGGCAGCGAAGCTCAATGTCATCGTTTTCGACAAAACCGGAACCATTACCGAAGGCAAACCGAAAGTTACCGATTTATTTAAACTGTCTCGACTGAGCCAGGAAAAGCTAATTCGCCTGGCGGCTACTGCAGAACATAATTCGGAACATTTCTTGGGCAAGGCGATAGTGGCTTATGCCAAAGAACAGTCTATTGCGTTGCAGGATTGCAGCTATTTTTACAGTGAAACCGGGCGAGGCATCGAAGCCGAAGTTGAGGGTAAAAAACTGTTGTTGGGAAATAAAGCCTGGCTGGAGGATAAAGACATTATGGTTGATGGCTTGTTAGCCGCCGCCGGTGATTTTGCAGGGCAAGGTAAAACGCCGGTATTTATGGCTGTCAATGGCAGGGCTGCTGCTGTCTTCGGTATTGCCGACAAGCCCAGGCCACAGGCTATAGAGGCTATCTTGCATCTGAAAAAATTGGGCATACAGACCCTGATGGTAACCGGCGACACCGAAAAAACCGCACACTACATTGCAGCTATAGTGGGCATTGAAACGGTGATCGCCAATGCCAAACCTGAACAAAAACTGGCCATTATTCATCAGTTTCAAAGCGAGGGCAAAAACGTCGGCATGATAGGTGACGGCATCAATGACGCTCCTGCCTTGGCGGCTGCCAATGTCGGTTTTGCGATAGGCACGGGCACCGACATCGCGATAGAGTCTGCCGATATGACGCTGGTGCATGGCGACATCAACAAAGTGACCGAAGCCATTCAGTTAAGCACCGATACCATTAAAATCATTAAGCAAAACCTGTTCTGGGCCTTCGGTTATAACGTTATCGCCATTCCGGTTGCGGCAATTGGTAAGCTCAATCCGATGATAGCGTCTGCGGCCATGGCCTTGAGCTCGGTTTCGGTTATTGTCAATTCCTTACGACTCAGTAAAAAACAGGATTAAAAATGGATCATTCAACGATGGACATGGGCATGCAGCATGTCGCAGTAGCAGCCGGTGGCTTTGATTACGGCCTGGCTTTTATGGCTGGCGTGTTGGGTAGCGGACACTGTTTGGGGATGTGCGGCGCGCTGGTTTCAGGCTATTTTATGAAAGCGGGGCCCTCAAAAAGGTATTTACCGTATTTTGTTTATCAGTTTGCAAGAATCTTCGTTTATACCCTGGTCGGCTTTGCTGCGGCCGCGCTGGGCGTGGTTCTGGTTTCCAGCGGAGTCTTCGGCAAGGTGCAAAGCATCCTGCAAATGTTTATCGGTACTGTGGTTATTATTCTGGCCTTGGGCATTTTAGGCTGGATACCTTTTCAGGGCTCGGTAAGACTATTGCCGATGAATTTATTGCGTAAAGGTTATGCCGAGTCCAGAACCAAAGGGCCTATCCTCGGCGCAATGATAGCCGGGGTCATGAACGGTTTGATGCCCTGCCCTCTGACCTTTGCGATGGCGGTTAAGGCAACCTCGGCAACGACGGTCATGGAAGGTGGCTTACTGATGCTGACCTTTGGAGCAGGCACACTGCCCACCATGCTGCTGGTCAGCGTAGCCTTTGGCAAGATGAGCGCTCACTTTAGAGGCTTGATGCTGAAGTCTGCGGCGCTGATCATGATCATCATGGGCTGCAATACCATCTATATGGGCTTGTCATTTTACGTTGCAGAAAACTTCCAACAGCATAATTTTCTCCATGACATAAAAAATGAAATCGATGCGGTCATTTTGTTTCTGGAACAGATGGTTGATTATTACGCCGGTATGATAAAAAACGTTCAGAGCCAATAAATACGGCTGTTGAATGAGTAATACAAAGGAAATAGGCCTTCTCAGCTCGACGTGTCCATCTATTTGCGCTGTAGCCTCAGCGAATTAAGCACTACCGATATGGAACTTAAGGCCATCGCACCAGACGCAATCATCGGATTAAGTTTGCCCAGGGCCGCGACCGGAATGGCAATCGTGTTGTAACCCAACGCCCAGAACAGGTTTTGTTTGATGACGGTCAAGGTCTCCCCGCTTAATTCCATCACATCGGCGACCTTGCTGATGTCTCCGCTGACCAGGGTAAGATCCGCCGTTTCGATAGCGACATCGGCGCCTGTTCCAATCGCAAAACTGACATCGGCTGCTGCCAGAGCCGGCGCATCATTGATACCATCGCCAATCATGCCTACCTTGTTACCTTGAACTTGCAACTCGCGGACAATTTCGAGCTTACGCGCCGGGTTAGCCTGGGCAATGACGGTGGCTATGCCCACCTGCCCGGCAATGTAACGAGCCGTTTGTTCGGTATCACCGGTGACCATCAGCGGGGTGATGCCAAGCTTGCGCAGTCTCTCGATGGCTTTACCGGCGTTTGCTCTGGGCTGGTCGGCGATACCAAATAACGCCGCCACCTTGCCATCCACGCTGACATAAACCGGGGTCTTGCCTTGCTCGGCCAAAGTTATGGCACGTTTTATCAGGTTTTTTAAATCAACGGCTGACTCTTCAAGCCAGCAGCGGTTGCCGATTAGCACATCACAGCCATCCACGCGAGCATGAATTCCGTGACCGGGAATATTGGTAAAGGCTTCAATCTTGACCGGACTAGCATGATGCTCTTGGGCATAGGCGACAATAGCTTTTGCCAGAAAATGTTCAGAGCCTGATTCGGCCGCTGCAACCAAGGTTAAAATGCGTTGCTCAGTTTTTTTAACAACAGCAATGAAATCTGTAACCCGAGGTTTGCCCTCGGTAATGGTTCCGGTTTTATCGAACACTATCGTAGTCAACTTCGATGCCGTCTCCAGGCTTTCCCCATTACGAATGTAAACCCCGCGTTGCGCCGCCTGACCTGTGCCGACCATGGTTGCCATCGGTGTCGCTAGGCCCAGCGAACAGGGACAGGCGATCAGCAATACAGCTATCGCATTACTGAAAGCCGTTCGAAAACCCGCGCCGAGCATCAGCCAGACCAGGAAGGTAAGCGAAGCTATGGCTATGACTGAGGGCACAAAAACAGCGGAAATCCTGTCCACAGTTTTTTGTATCGGTAATTTGGATGATTGCGCCTGATCCACCATATGGATAATATTTGCCAGCACCGTATCTGTGCCGACAGCGGTGACGCGCATTTTTAAAACGCCATTGCCGTTAATACAACCGCCCACCAGGCGATGGCCGGACTCCTTGACTACCGGCAAACTTTCGCCAGTCACCATGGACTCATCGACCGTCGAAAGACCGTCGATCACGAGGCCGTCAGTCGGAATTTTTTCACCGGGGCGTATCAGCAAAATGTCGTTAAGATGAACCTGATCAATGCTGATCAGGACTTTTTTATTGCCATGCAGGACGGTCGCGTTTTGAGGCTGCAAATTAACCAGCGAGCGTATCGCTTCATGGGCTTTGCCTTTGGCTTTCTCCTCCAGATAGCGGCCAATCAGGACGAAGGTTATGATTCCAGTCGCGGAATCAAAGTACAGCCCCCGTTTACCGGCCAACAGGGAGGCCAAGCTATAACCATAAGACGCTCCCACCCCGATAGCAATCAGACTGTCCATATTGGTAGCGCGTTGCCTAGCCAGTTTTAAGGCCTTATCAAAAAACGGCCACCCCGCCCAGAACACGATAGGCATTGACAACAAATGCTGCGCCCAGTGCCAAAATCGGGATGAGGATGCAGTCATGCCGATAATCATGACTGGCAAACTCAGCGCTGTGGCAAGAACGGCGCGCCGCCTAGCGTCAATCAGGCGTTTCTTTTCGCGTTCGATCATCAGTTGACGCTGGGCTAAATTATCGAGACTGTGCGCCTTGTAGCCCATGTTACCGATCTCCATGCACAACCGTTCTTTGCTGGTTCGACCAGTCACCGTAGCGGTTTCTGTGGCGTAGTTGACGTTCGCCGAAGAAATACGCGCATCCCGCTTCAACAGCATCTCGATCAACAGTGCGCAGGATATGCAACTCATCCCGTCGATACTGAGATTGAATTCCTGTTCGACGAGTGATTCATCGCTCTTAACTGGCGCAAAGTGTGTGGGAGTAGCGCCAGGCTTTCTTTTACCCAAATTCGAAAGTAAGGCATCTACAAGTTTATACAGCTGAGCTTTCGAAAGTTTGTCAGGATCAAAATAGATGACCAGGGAAGCAATATCAGGAACTGTGCGAACTTTTATTATGCCATCCCGCTTTTGCAACAGTATCTCCAGAACGCAGGCACGCTCAGGGTCTTTCAGCAAAACCGGAGAAATAATACGAACTCGCCGGTTTAGGGCATGAACCACCTTCCCATGAGTTAAGCTATCCGTATGCGAAGATTTCATGTTTCGTGCCCCTGAGGTGATAATATAAAACTTTCAATCCGACTTAAAACCTTATTCTTGTCGAGCCTCTCCAGTACTGGAAATGATAGACTGGCGATATTTATAGACACAACAGCCTACAACGACACCCAGGCCGAAAAGTACCAGAGGCTGTGTGAATATTTTTCTGACAACGCTTTTCCCTGCGCTGGAACCCGCAGATGCAACGATGCCCGCAGCGACTCCAGGTGTTTTAGGGTGTTTCATGACCTGAGTCAGGCCCTCACCCATTTTCATCATCGAACTCATGCCCTCGTTCATCATGGCCCCTGCGCCTCCCATCATCATGGGGCCCATCTCACTGATAGTCGAATCCATGATCTTTGGCATGCCTGCGCTGGCAGCGGACTTTAAGTGACTGGCGACTGCCTTTGTTCCATGTACATGTGACATAAAATATTCCTCTTCAAAGATTATTAAAAAAGACCTCAACGACGGGAGACGAACTCTGAATCTAATGATAACTGCTAGCAAGCGGGCGCAGCGGTTATTTTGAATCCAACTTATCGTCAGCGTCCTCCTGGGTTTCCGCAAGCAAGTCTTTAAGATTTTCTTTTTGTCGCAAGACAAAATCCTTGCTTTGTTCGGCGGTTTTGCTGGTAATCGAAATAATCTCCTTACGGTATTTATGCACGAAAAACCCTGCTGTAATGCCCATGCTGAACATAATCAGCGGATGCTTTGCCAGTCTAGTCATCACTCCTTTACCGGTTTCTATGATGGTTGCTGCTGCCAAGGCCGTAGCGACGCCTTTGACGACCAGTTCGCCTTTAGACGTGTGACTGCCTTCCGTTGTAATTGACCCTATATCGGTAGCTTCAGTTACTGCTGACATTTGTTTCATCGAAAACCCTTTTACAATTTAGTGAAATTTATTTAAGTCAATTTTCAATGACAAGTCAATTAATGTTTAAGGTATCATTAACACTTAGCTTGCCCTGCTAGCAGGGCGCTGATTTTAGTAAAAACCGGCAAACTGAATACACACTTTGTTAATTCTAAATAACGCTAAGTGTTTGCCAATCTGGAGACTCAGTCATGCTTAAATTCCAATCATGAATACGACTAACGATAATTCACAACCTAAGCCCCCTCATCAAAGCGCCCTGCTGGCTACCTTAAAAAAACTTGCAGCAATAGCGCTTGCGCTGCTTGGCATAGCTTTTATTCTCTGGCTCGATTCATGGTTCATGAATCACTCAGACCTGCCCAAACTCGGTCGCGACATGAGTTACGGTTTGCTTGTACTGATTGGTTTTCTGACCAGTTTTCATTTAAGACCTTGAAATATTGTCCTAAATATCCGTTAAAGCCGTTCGTCGATGTCACAGAAGCGCGTCAGTGGGTCATAGGGTTGGTGGAATGGTACAACCATGAGCATCGGCACAGCGCTATTCCCGACATTCCGCACCCCCTATCTACAATTTTTCATTATTTTTATTTATATATTTTTCAATAAGTTATGTTTTTATCTGTTTTTTGCTTACTGCGGTATTTTTATATTTCAACTTAATATTGACTGAGAATGGATGATGAAACGTGGATTGCTAGTTCCAATACAAGCCACTCAGAAAAATGGATTTAAAAAAATCCTTTATTATCAATAAGTAAATAAATGCTAAAAATTTTTATGGGGTGCGGAATGTCGGTTATACGTTTCCCGCAGTCTTTTTCTGATAAGCAGCCATCTGATCAAAATTCAAATAACGATAGGTATCCTCGGCAGTTTCATTAATTTGACTCGCATAATGCATGTATTCAGCAAACGTCGGAATCTTACCCAGAATCGAACACACAGCCGCCAGCTCTGCCGAGGACAGATACACATTCGCGCCATTACCCAGACGGTTCGGGAAGTTCCGCGTCGACGTAGAAACTACGGTGGAATTTTCTGCGACCCGCGCCTGATTGCCCATGCACAATGAACAACCCGGCATTTCGGTGCGCGCACCGGCCTTGCCAAAGGTGCTGTAATAGCC
>CANNNN010000111.1 GCA_947506075.1 Methylococcaceae bacterium | reverse complement strand
AGTCGGGAATGAACGCAGCACAGGAAATGCCTGATTTTGATCATAAAGCCTTAAACAATGCGCTTAAAGAGCAGAGCGGCGAACCTATGCCTATCTATGAGCGCTTGCCGCCACTGGAAGAGGCCGCTGCCTCTCTGCCGGAGCAATCGTCAACTGGCATCGTTACCCCTGCGTCAGCGCCTAAACCGGTACGCAAAGCTTCTCCAGACGGCTATTACCACGGTAATTAAGACTGCGGATATTAAACAAGTCAGCTATACGCGCAGGGCAAGATTGCCCTGCGCGTAAATCTGTTAAACTACATTTTTTAATGCACAGTCTTTTTCCGGTACATTACTTTGAAGAAAATCCTTATTTCCGACAAGCTAGCAGAAGCTGGTATCAATTATTTACATGACCAGACCGGCATACAAATACATATTGAAACAGGACTCACGGAGGATCAGCTGTGCAATATTATCGGGCATTACGATGCGCTGCTGATACGCAGCGATACCCAGGTGACCAAAAAAGTTTTGCAGGCGGCAAAAAATCTAAAGCTAATTGGTAGGGCCGGTATCGGTGTCGATAATGTTGACATACCCGCAGCGACAGAGCTCGGGATTATTGTGATGAATACGCCGGATGCCAATGCGACTACGACTGCCGAATTGGCTATTGCACACATGATGTCGCTGAGTCGGCATTTGCCAGCCGCAGACCGTTCGATACGAGCAGGACGTTGGGAGCGTTCCAAGTTGATGGGTTCTGAAATTGCCCATAAAACCTTGGCGATACTCGGTTTCGGTACGATAGGGCGGATCGTCTCGCAGCGCGGACTGGGTTTGAAAATGGACGTGATAGCCTATGACCCGTTTGTCGCGCCTGAAATATTTGAAAATCTAGGTGTCGAATCAGTAAGCCTGGATGAGTTGGTGACCCGTGCGGATTATTTGACCCTGCATTGCCCGCTGATTGAAAAAACCCGCAATGTGATCGATAGCGCAAGGCTTTCGATGATGAAAAAAGAGGCGATGATTATCAATTGTGCCAGAGGCGGCTTGATTGATGAGGCCGCGCTGTATCAGGCGTTGAAAAACGGTCAAATAGCTGGCGCTGCACTAGATGTTTACGAAAATGAACCTCCAGCTAATTCGCCGTTACTGGAACTGGACAATATTGTTTTTACCCCGCATTTGGGTGCGTCGACCAGTGAAGCGCAAGTGGCGGTGAGCGTCGAAATTGCCCGGCAGGCGGTCATGTTCTTAAAGACAGGGGAAGCAGTCAATGCATTGAATTTGCACCGGGTGTCAGCTGAAGAGTTGAAAAAAGCGCACGAATTTATGACCCTGGCCAATATTCTGGGCAAGGTTCTGATTGGTCTGGCGAGTCAACCGCTAGAAAAAATTGAAGTAGTCTTACTAGGCAAGGCCGCAGAGCTTGAAGTGCGACCGATTTCAGTCGCGACGCTGATCGGCGTGTTAAGTGGGCAATTTTCTACGCCGGTTAACCGGGTGAATGCCGAAAATATTGCCAAACGCCAGGGCATTGCGTTGCTCGAGTCGAAAACCGAAGAAACTCAGGATTATTTGGCACTGATCAAGGTGACTGGCCATTGTGCAGATCATACGATTTCGCTATCGGGAACCTTGTTGGGCGGCTGCCATCCCCGTCTGGTGTGTATCGACCAGTTCGATATTGAAGTGGTTCCTGAAGGAACCTTGCTGGTAACCCAGCATGATGACAAGCCCGGCGTTATCTCGGCTATCAGTAGCGTGCTGGGCAATGCAAACATCAATATCTCCAGGATGCAGGTAGGTACGGCCGATGAGCAGCAACAGGCGATGGCGGTTATCAGCGTTTCCGAGCCTTTGACAGATCAGTTGTTACATCAACTCTGTCATATTCCTGCCGTACATAAAGCTATCCAGATTAAGTTATGAGTTTTGATGTCATCTGCTTTGATTGCGACAGTACCTTAAGCAAAATAGAAGGCATAGACGAGCTTGCCAGAAGAATGGGTTTGGGCGAGTCTATGACCAGGCTGACCGATGCGGCGATGAATGGCGAGGTGTTGCTGGAAGCAATCTATCAGCAACGTTTGTCGCTGATCAGGCCGGATAAGGCTAGTATCGATTGGCTGGCTGAGTTGTATATAGAGCAGATCGTTGACGGCGTTAAAGAAGTGTTTGAGACCTTGACTGCACCTGACAAGGAGCTGCATATTGTCAGCGGCGGACTTAGGCAGGCTATATTGCCGCTGGCTCACTATTTGGGATTGTCCGAAACTCGGGTACATGCCGTCGATATATATTTTAACGATGATGGTAGTTATCGTGATTATGATCAAAATTCGCCGCTAGCCAGATCCGGCGGCAAAGCCGAGATTTGCCGGCAGCTGCTTAAATCCCACGGTTCGCTGGTTATGATAGGCGATGGCAAGACCGACATGGAGGCCAAGCAGGCCGGAGCCGTGGTGATTGGTTTTGGGGGCGTGGTCGATAGACAAGTGGTTAGAGAGCAAGCCGATTTTTACAGTACCGAGGTAAGTCTGGTTTCGGTATTGGCGCATATTATTTAAGGCTAAAGATTAAAGGCGAAGGGCGAAAAAGAGCGTAGGTCGGGTTAGCGTAACGTAACCCGACAAACTTGCGTGGATCAACTAACTGCATTTAGAGAGAGAAAATGGCTGGGCATAGTAAGTGGGCTAATATTAAACATCGCAAGGCTGGTCAGGACGCGTTGCGCGGCAAGATTTTCACCAAAATACTGCGTGAAATTACTGTCGCGGCAAAATCCGGCGGTGCAGATCCTGCCAGTAATTCGGCGTTACGGACGGCTATTGATAAGGCGCTGGGCGCAAACATGCGGCGCGATACCATTGATACGGCGGTAAAAAAAGCGGTAGGTGCGCTGGAAGGTGTTAATTACGAAGTCGTACTCTATGAAGGTTACGGCCCAGGCGGCACGGCGGTCATGGTCGATTGTCTGACTGACAATCGTAACCGTACCGTTGGCGAAGTGCGTCATGCCTTTACTAAAGCTGGCGGCAATCTGGGTACAGATGGTTCCGTGGCCTATATGTTCAGTAAGGTCGGCATCATCAGTTATGCCCCCGGAGCAGTCGATGAAGATGCGCTGATGGAAGCCGCATTGGACGCAGGTGCAGACGATGTGATCACCAATGATGACGGCTCGATGGATGTGATGACCACGCCGGAAAACTATCTGGAAGTTAAAGATGCGCTGGTTGCCGCAGGTTTTAAGCCGGATAATGCCGAAGTCACGATGCAGGCTGCGACAATGACTGATCTGGATGCCGAGGGCGCAGAAAAAATGATGCGTTTGATAGAAAGATTGGAAGATCTGGATGACGTGCAGAATGTCTATTCAAATGCGGATATCAGCGACGAGATTATGGACGGGTTGGATTGATAGCTGCCAAAATTCATCGCATTGTGAATCATTGGCTGCAAAGGCGCGCCAATTCCATTATCTAATTTTCCCGATGTATTTGTTAAAGACGCGTAGGTTACCGAAAGGATTATCGCCAGAATCGTGTCTATGTCATATTTAGAGTCCAAAAAGGTTCGCGATTTAGACTCTATCTGGCTTTGGAATAAATGGCTGAAGCAATAAAAAATTCTACTAGGATTGATTAATATTAGATGCGAATTTTAGGGATAGACCCCGGTTCGAGAATTACCGGCTATGGAATTATCGAAGACTCGGCAAATGGCTATAAATACATCGCCAGCGGCAGTATTCGGATTAAAGCTGATTATTTTCCTGATCGGCTCAAACAAATCTTCGACGGCATTGTGGAAGTTGTCGAACGCTATCAACCTGAACAAATGGCCATAGAACAAGTATTCATGCATAAAAATGCCGATTCGGCGCTTAAACTCGGCCAGGCCCGGGGCGCGGCGATTTGTGCGGTACAAACGACCGGCTTGGCGGTGTTTGAATATGCGGCCCGGCAAGTCAAGCAGGCTGTGGTTGGCAAGGGCAGCGCCGAAAAAAACCAGGTTCAGCACATGGTGAAAATTCTGTTAAATATTCAAGGCGAGTTGCAAATCGATGCCAGCGATGCATTAGGCATCAGCATTTGTCATGCCCATTATCAGCAAACTGCATTGCGGTTGCAGGGCTTGTTGCGATGATCGGTTTTCTGCGCGGGAAGCTGGCGTTTAAAGCACCGCCATTGTTAATGCTGGATGTAAATGGCGTCGGTTATGAGCTTGAAGCGCCGATGACGACCTTTTATAATCTGCCCGCTCTGGGCACTGAAATTTTGTTACACACCCATCTGGTGGTTCGGGAAGACGCACATATCCTGTTCGGTTTTTCTACCGAAGCCGATAAGGCTATGTTCAGGACGCTGATCAAGGTCAATGGAGTGGGCCCCAAGCTGGCTTTGGCGATTTTATCGGGCCAGAGTGCCGAAGAATTCCAGCGCTGTATCCAGAATAATGATACCCAAGCCCTGGTGCGTTTGCCGGGCGTTGGTAAAAAGACCGCAGAACGTCTGGTTATCGAAATGCGCGACCGCTTGCCGGATCTGAGTGATGCATCCGGAACAGTCGATTCCGCAACGAGCAGTGTAGCTAAAGTTCAACGTGTCGCCAATCCAAAACAGGAAGCGATCAGCGCCTTGTGTTCCTTGGGCTATAAGCCACTGGATGCCGGTAAAATGGTGCAAAATATCAGCGCCGAAGGTAAAAGCTGTGAAGATATCATCCGGCTGGCCTTGCAAGGTTCGGTAAGATGATAGAAAGCGATCGCATGGTGACTGCTAACAGTCATTCAGATGAAGAGCGCCAGGATAGGGCTATTCGACCGAAACGTCTGGCCGATTATATCGGCCAAAAAGAATTGCGCGAGCAAATGGAGATTTTTATCCAGGCGGCAACTGCGCGGAAAGAAGCGCTGGATCATGTGCTGATTTTTGGTCCACCCGGATTAGGTAAAACGACCCTGGCTAATATCATAGCCGCCGAAATGTGTGTTAAAATTCGCCAGACTTCGGGGCCGGTGCTCGATAAAGCAGGCGATTTAGCCGCTTTGTTGACCAATCTTGAGCCCCATGATGTGTTGTTTATCGATGAAATACATCGCTTGAGTCCGGCGGTTGAAGAGATTTTATATCCGGCGATGGAAGATTATCAGTTGGATTTGATGATAGGCGAAGGCCCGGCGGCCCGGTCGATCAAGCTGGATTTGCCGCCGTTTACGCTGGTTGGCGCAACTACCCGCGCCGGTTTGCTGACCTCGCCGTTGCGCGATCGTTTTGGCATTGTGCAGCGATTGGAGTTTTACACGGTCGAAGAGTTGGCGAGCATTGCAGAGCGTTCCGCCAAGGTGTTGGGCATTGCAATGGAACCGCGTGGCGCTTATGAAATAGCCAGACGCTCTCGCGGTACGCCGCGCATTGCCAACAGATTGCTGCGCCGGGTGAGAGACTACGCGGAGGTAAAAGGCAATGGCACGATTACCGAAGAGCTGTCGTTTAAGGCTTTGGAAATGCTGAAAGTGGATAATAACGGTTTTGATTCCTTGGACCGCAAACTGCTGTTAGCGATGATTGAGAATTTTGCCGGTGGTCCAGTGGGTCTGGACACACTGGCCGCTGCGATCAGTGAAGAACGGGGCACCATCGAAGACGTCGTGGAGCCCTATTTGCTGCAACAGGGTTTTATTATGCGCACCCCGCGAGGCCGTGTACTGACCCAGAATGCGTATCTGCATTTTGGCTTGCAAGCTCCTAAGCACCTGGGAGTGACTGAGGATTTGTTTGAGTAATTGCTGCGCAATAAATAAACGCCGCAAATCCCTTCGGCTGCGCTCGGGACAGGTCACAGATTAAATGTATGGCATATTTAAAAGCAGTCTAAAGAGTTATTTCATAATCTGTGTATCTGTGGCAAAAAATATTAAGTATGAATAATTTTATCTGGCCGGTACGCGTTTATTATGAGGATACCGATGCAGGTGGCGTGGTGTATTACGCCAACTATCTGAAATATTTTGAACGGGCCAGAACCGAAATGCTCAGGGCCATGGGTTATGAACAGGATGAGCTGATCGTTAATGAGGGCATCATTTTTGTGGTGCGTTCCGTGCAGGTCGATTATTTGAGTCCGGCCCGATTCAATGAACAATTACAAGTAAGTGCAAAGGTGAGTATGGCTAAAAAAGTCAGTCTTACGTTTGAGCAAGTCATTACGCGGGGCGAGGATGTGTTATGCAAAGGCAGTATTAGGATTGCCTGTCTGGATGCACAAACCCTGCGTCCTAAAATCATTTTTGAAACCTTATTTAAAGCAATCTTAGAGCAGACACTACATGAATACTGATTTATCGATTTTCCATTTAATTAAAGAAGCCAGCTTCGTTGTTCAGTTCGTGATGCTGATATTGTTGGCAGCATCGGTGTCATCGTGGACTTTTATATTTACCAAACGTAAAGAACTGGGTCGGGCGATAGAAATCACCGACGAATTTGAAAAGCAGTTTTGGTCCGGCGTGGTCTTGGCCGAACTTTATCGAAAACTGGCGGCCAAGGATTTTGAACCCGAAGGGATAGAGAAAATATTTCTGGCTGGCTATAAGGAATTTTCCCGGATGCGCCAAGCCGGCAATGTGGAGCCGGGTGTGCAGGTGGAAAGTGCGCAGCGGGTCATGCGTATCGAATTATCCCGTGAACTGGAACGACTGGATGAGCATCTGGCATTTCTTGCGACAGTCGGCTCTATCAGTCCCTATATCGGTTTATTCGGCACGGTTTGGGGTATCATGAATTCCTTCATGTCCTTAGGCAATGTCAAACAGGCGACCTTGGCACAAGTAGCGCCGGGTATTGCCGAAGCCTTGATTGCAACAGCCATCGGCCTGTTTGCAGCGATCCCGGCCGTAATTGCGTATAACCGTTTTTCTACACGACTGGATAGGTTGACCGGCCGTTATGAACTGTTTGTCGAAGAGTTCGTCGTATTGTTGCAAAGGCAGGCACATCAAAAATGAGCGCGCCACAGATGGGTAGAAAAAACGGGCGCCGTAAGCCTATGGCAGAAATCAATGTGGTTCCTTACATTGACGTAACCTTGGTCTTGTTGATTATTTTCATGATAACCACGCCGATGCTGCAAACTGGTGTGGATGTCGAGTTGCCGCAAGCTGAATCGGCAACCGTAGAAGCGGATGGGGATAATTTGCCGGTTGTTGTGAAAATTGATGAGCAAAGCCAATATTATATTATTATTGATGATCAGGAACCCGAGCAGATCCAGCCCGAAGAGGTTGAGGGTCGGGTGATGGCGGTGTTAAGTAAAAAACCCAAAACACAGGTTTTGATCGGCGCTTACAAGGGCATTGAGTACGGTGTAGTGGTTACGCTGATGGCGGGATTAAAAAATGCCGGCGTGTCCAGCGTGGGTTTAATGACTAAGTCGGGTGAACAATAAATTTCGATGGATAGCAAAAAGAGATATTCATGGCCTATTATTCTGGCCCTGGCTTTGCATCTTACGATTCTAGGCTTGTTTGGCTTAAGCGCACTCTTAAAGCCGGATAAAATAGAGCCGGAATTTGTACCGGACATTATTCATGCTGAGATTGTTGATGAGTCTAAGGTCAATAGTCCAGCTGAGCCCACAGTAGCACCTGTAAAACCGGCTCAAAGTCCCACTGAAGAGACTGTGGCGCAAGAGCCGGCAACTAATCCTGAAGCTGAGCGCGCATTAAAGCGGGCGGAAACAGAAAAAGCTAAGGTCAAAGAAAAACAAGCCGAGGCCCTTAAGGCGAAAGCAGAAGCTGTCGAGTTAGCGAAAGCTGAGGCTGCCAAGGCAGAAGCTAAAGCGCAGGAACGAGCAGAAGCAAAAAGCGCTGCAACTGCCAAGGCGAAAGCCGAGGCCGCCGAGCAAGCCAAGGCCGAAGCGGCTAAAGCCAAAGCGGAAGCTGCCGCACAGGCTAAAGCTGAAGCCAAACAGGCTGAAGCTGTTCAGGCGAAAGCCGAGGCCGCCGAGCAAGCCAAGGCCGAAGCGGCTAAAGCCAAAGCGGAAGCTGCCGCACAGGCTAAAGCTGAAGCCAAACAGGCTGAAGCT
>CANNNN010000110.1 GCA_947506075.1 Methylococcaceae bacterium | reverse complement strand
GTCTCGGCCCGCATCGACAAACAGCTAGTGCCGTTGCAAAGCAAACTGGAAAACGGCGTCACCGTCGAAGTTATTACCGCGACCTGGGCTAGGCCCAACCCGCTTTGGCTTAATTATGTAATTACCGCCAAAGCCCGCTCCGGCATTCGCAATTATCTTAAGCATTTTAAACAGCTGGAAGCCATTAACCTGGGCCGGCGATTACTGGAAAAAGAATTGCAAGTCATGCATTTGCAGTTGGACGACATTGACAGGGTCAAGATACAGGTCTTGCTCCAGATCATGGCTAAGCAGTCACTGAATGAATTGCTTGAAGATATAGGTTTGGGTAACAAGATGCCGTTTCTTGTCGCCAAACGTATCGCCCAGGATGATATTACTGCGGCGGTCAAGCTGGATGACAGCGATCAAGGTCAAAAAAATCCACTGACTATAAAAGGCACGGAGGGCATGGTTATTACGCTGGCAAAATGTTGTCGGCCGATACCGGGCGATTCGATCATCGGCTATTTCAACCCTGGTAAAGGCATCGTCGTGCATCATCACGAATGCCGTAATTCCAGCGTGGTCAGAAAAAAGCAAACCAACTGGCTGGATGTGGAATGGAGTGCCGATGCGGTCGGTGATTTTCCTGTGGAAATTCGGATAGAAATACTCAACCAGCGCGGCTCATTGGCGACCATCGCTTCGACTATCTCCGAACTGAATTCCAATATTGATAATGTCACCGTTGTTGATCAGGATGATCGTATTTGTGTCGATTTAATCACTTTGACGGTCAAGGATCGGGTGCATCTGGCTAAAATCATGCGCCGATTAAAAGAATTATCCATTGTGTTAAAAATTACTCGAGTTAAAGCCTAAAGGATTCAGTATGACAAAATACATCATTCAGACCGAAAATGCACCGCAAGCCATCGGCAGCTATTCGCAAGCAATAAGGGTTGAGCATACGGTTTATCTTTCAGGGCAAATTCCGTTGGTGCCGGAAACGATGAGAATTATAGAGGGTGATATAAGCGCACAAATCACTCAGGTGTTTGAAAATCTGAAAGCCGTTGCAGAGGCTGCAGGCGGTGATTTATCAGACATCGTCAAATTGAATGTTTATTTGACTGATTTATCCTGCTTTCCGCTAGTTAATGAAATTATGGGGCAATATTTTGCAGAACCCTATCCGGCACGCGCCGTTATTGGCGTTGCCGCTTTACCAAAAGCGTCCGACGTGGAAATGGATGCGATTTTGGTTTTAAAACCGCAGGAATATCCGGCTTCCTGAATGGAATACGGATGACGCGGATTGCATGAACATCCTGAATCAACCCGTTGGCATATTAAGCGGAATAGGCGGTCAAACCGCAAACCGTCTGCAAAAGCTTGGCCTTTACACTATTCAGGATTTGATTTTTCATCTGCCGCTGCGTTATGAAGATAGGACCCACGTTTATAGTATCGGTTCGTTAAGACCAGGCATAACCGCGTTGATCAGGGGCAAGGTTGAACTTCTGGATGTATTACCCAGGGGCCGGAAAAGCTTGATCTGCCGAGTCAGCGACGGCACCGGTTTTATCAACCTGAAGTTTTTTCACTTTAGCGCTAACCAGCACAATATGCTAAAGCCAGGTACGGTGATCAGTTGTTTTGCCGAAGTGCGCTATGGCTATGCCGGGTTGGAAATGGTTCATCCCGAATACAAGATTGTCACCAGTCCTAACGAGTGCATAACCGAAACGTGCTTGACTCCCGTTTACCCGCTGACAGAAGGTCTAAGCCAGAATGTGATACGCAAGGCCGTAAAACAGGCTTTGGACCTGTGCAGTCAGGAACCTGGGTTGCTGACCGACTGGATACCTGAAACTATTCTAGCGCAATATCATTATCCGGCTCTTAGCGTTGCAATATCTGCTCTGCATGCGCCCGACGAATCGGTGTCTACTCAGGCCTTACAAAACGGCAGCGTGCCTGCGCTAAAACGGCTGGTGTTTGAAGAGCTGCTTGCGCATTATTTGGCCCTAAGAATAACTAGGAACAAAATCAAAGCCTGGGCATCACCCTCGTTCTCTGAAACGCCCGCCGTCAAGCTCGCTAGTGAGCAGTTCATCCGTTCTCTGCCTTTTAAGCTAACCGGCGCCCAGCAACGGGTGATGTCTGAAATTGAACAGGACTGTCGCAAACAACATCCGATGATGCGATTGGTTCAGGGCGATGTCGGCTCTGGCAAAACAGTAGTTTGCGCCTATGCGGCATTACTGGCGCTAACAGCAGGTTATCAGGTTGCGGTGATGGCGCCTACCGAGTTACTGGCCGAACAGCATAAACGCAATTTTAGTGCTTGGTTTGAAGGCTTTGCGACCCAGGTAATGTACTTAACCGGGCAACTAAAAGGTAGCGCCAGGAAAACTGTTTTACAAGCATTGGCAGATGGGACAGCAGGCATCATCATCGGCACGCATGCGTTATTTCAGGAAAGTGTGAACTTTAATCGTCTAGGCCTGATTATTATCGATGAACAACACCGTTTCGGTGTGCACCAGCGCATGGCGCTGAGGGAGAAAGGCCAGCAAGGCGGGGTCAGGCCTCATCAGTTAGTCATGACTGCCACGCCTATTCCGCGTACCCTTGCCATGTTGCAATATTCCGACCTGGATATCTCTGTTATCGACGAACTACCGCCAGGCAGAAAACCGATTGTCACCAGCGTGATTCCGGCGGAGCGCCGCAGTGATGTGATCGATAGAATTAACGGTTGGGTGGCCAAACAAAAGCAGGTCTATTGGGTTTGTACGCTGATCGAGGAGTCGGACGTATTGCAATGCGAAGCGGCGGAAAAAACTGCCGAAAGGCTGGCCGAAGTGCTGCCGAAGGTGCGCGTTGCGCTGATACACGGACGCATGAAATCAGCAGAGAAAGATGCAATCATGCAGGCCTTTAAAAATCAACAGGTTGATTTGTTGGTAGCTACGACCGTCATCGAAGTAGGTGTCGATGTGCCCAATGCAGGGTTAATGATAATCGAAAATCCGGAGCGTTTGGGCTTGTCCCAGTTGCATCAATTGCGGGGCCGGGTAGGTCGCGGCAATGACGACAGTTATTGCCTGTTGATGTATCAAGCGCCGTTGTCCGATACCGCTCGCCATCGTTTGGGTGTTATAAGGGACAGTAATGATGGCTTTGTGATTGCTGAAAAAGACCTTGAATTGCGTGGTCCCGGAGAAGTCATGGGTACCCGGCAGACTGGACAAATGCATTTTAAAATTGCTGACTTAATCAGGGATGCCGACGTGTTGGCCATTGTTCAAAAACACGGAGATGATTTTTTTACGCACTCGCCCGCAGCCGTACAGCCTCTGTGCGATCGTTGGTTGGGCGTGTCCACTGACTATTCTGAGGTTTAATCCAAGTTGGCAAGCAAGAGTTTTTTATTTTACCGGGAGCCCGCATGGCTGGAAAACCGGTCTGGCATCCGTCATACTCTGCCTGAAAATGTCCAGTCCTGGACTTATGAGCCGGGATCGCTAACCCAGCGGCTACGAGATTGTTACGGCGATGCTATTGGCGTTAAAATCTTGCTACAACAATGGACTGTGCCCTTTTTAACCGAGCGCAAATTGATGGGCTTACCTGAAAATAAGTACAGTCTAATCCGTGAAGTTTTACTGCATGCTGACGGTAAGCCGCTGATTTTAGCCAGGACTATCATTCCGTCAGGCACCATTAAAGTGGCAAAAAGCAACTTATCTCATCTGGGCAGTCGTCCTCTGGGCGAAGTTATTTTTTCCTATCCCAAGCTGGAGCGCATAGAAATGGGTGTTGCCTTGATTGACACGTCGACCTGGACTAAGCATGCGCAAGCTGAGGGTCATATCAGTCAGTCGATATGGGGCAGGAGAACGGTCTATGCAATAGCACAACGGCAAATGCTGGTCAGTGAGTTTTTTCTACCGGGGGTTTTGGAAATTTTTTAGGCGGGGACAGCTGGAGTCGTCGTTGATCCGCGAAAAGCACATAATAAATCAAGATATTGCATTGCTTTATCCACCACCCTATGGGCGATGATCTACAGTTTAATACCTTTTTTGAGTTTTCGTGCTTTTCGTTAACCGCCAAGTATTACATCAACAAAAGTATCTGGTTAAGAATCTTGCCGTTTGTTGCCAGTATTTGTTTGGGAAAGATTCCTTTGTTACCCTGAAAGTCGGTAACCGTAGCGCCGGCTTCGCTGGCAATCAATGCTCCGGCAGCAACGTCATAAAGGTTTAATTCTTGTTCCCAAAATGCATCAACCTGGCCATCCGCAACCAGGCATAGATCGATCGCTGCCGATCCGAAACGGCGCTGCCCCGTGGTTATCTCGGCAATCCTGCAGAACCGTTGTAGGTTGTTTTCCTTTAAGTAAGAGCGTAAGCAGGCGAATCCGGTTGCAATCATTGCGTCAGCCAGGTTGCTTTCATTGGATACTGAAATTAGAGAGCCGTTTTTCCAGGCTCCCATGCCCTTTTTGGCGGCATAATAATCATCCAGCGCTGGCGCATAAACTGCGCCGAAGACGAGTTCCTGATCAATTTCCAGCGCAACGCTAATGGCCCAGAAATACTGGCCTCTGGAAAAGGAGTGCGTCCCATCGATAGGATCGACGATCCAGCGACTGGATTGGTTTGCACTTTTCCCGCTCTCTTCTCCCCAGAAACCAAATTGCGGGTAATGTCTGGCGAGAGCTTCTTGTAAAAAAGCTTCAACTGCTACGTCGGCATCGGTAACCAAATCGCGGGGGCTTTTTTTGGTTACCTCTAAATTCTTCAGGTCTTTAAAATGGGTCAGGGCAAGCGATCCAGCTTCGCGGATCACATTTTCAAGAACAGCAAGCGAAATGGGCATTTAAATTAACCTTGTAGTTTAAGGGAGGGTGGTCCGTGTATTCGATTTTCAACGTTAGGCTGAGTTGCTTTATATAACAAGCAGCTATCTAAAATTAGCGATAATTGACAGGCGCAGTAAGTACGGGCGAACCATAGCTTTTGTCGATGATTATTTCAAGCTATATTAATGAGTAATCGAAAATGCGCGCTAACTTAGGATGTGCGGCTTGGGGTATGATTCATCAGAAGGGTGTTAAACCAGACTCCCTGTTTATTCTTTTTGAATTGGAGGATGTCATGCAATGTGTTCCTATATTATTACCTCGTTTGATTCGGGCAATAGCCGATGAAATCGATGCAAACGCCGAAGAAGTGACGGCTCTGGATCAGGCTATCGGGGATGGTGATCATGTGATTAATTTACAGCGCGGCATAAAAGCGTTGATGGTACAAAGTGATGAATTGGCCCAGCTTGATTGGATCGCGGCCTGGCAGAAAATCGGTATGACCCTGATGACGGCGGTGGGCGGCGCATCTGGTTCTTTGTATGGAACCTTGTTTGTTGCAATGAGCAAGGCGGCACGCGAAAGGCTTGTCGTAGGTGTAGGTGATCGGCTTATGGACTTACGGGTATTTGCCGAGATATTCAGCAGCGGTGTGGATGCGGTAAAGCTGCGGGGTAAGGCGGACGCAGGACAGAAAACCATGTTGGATGTACTGATTCCGGTCGCGGCAAGTTTGAAGCAGGATGCAAATGATTCGGTTACGTTGGCTGAGGCCCTGAACAATGTTAAGCAAGCCGCTATAGCAGGTATGGAGTCAACCCGGGACATGCTGGCGACCAAGGGCCGTGCTTCTTTTTTGGAAGAGCGCAGCCGGGGTCATATTGACGCGGGCGCCAAAACCAGTCAGCTAATGATTTGTGCATTGATTTCGGTGCTGGCTGAACAGTTAACAGCCCCAGCGTAAGGCCGCAGTATGGACGGGCGCATCCCACAGGCGTAGCATTTCTTCGTCAAGCAAGCTCAGGGTAATCGAGCAACCAGCCATGTCCAGCGAGGTGGTGTAATTGCCGATCAGGGAGCGGCAGATGTTGATGCCGCGTTTTTCCCAGTACCGGGAGGCGAGCTCATAAATTAGGTGCAGCTCAATCAAAGGGGTCGCTCCGAAGCCGTTGATATGAAGTAACGCCGTCTGACCTTTTTGTGGATTCAGGTCTTGGTCTATGAAGCTGGTCAGATAGTCGACAATTTCAGTGGCGGAGCGCATGGATAAACGCTCCCGCCCACGCTCGCCATGGATGCCGACACCCATTTCGATTTCGTCTTCGCCAATGTCGAAAGTGGGCTTGCCCAGCGCGGGCACTGTGCAGCTGCTTAATGCAACACCCATCGACGCAGTGACAAGGTTGGTCCGGTCACCCAATGACTTGCAGGCTGCCAAATTTAAACCTGATTCTGCAGCTGCGCCGACGATTTTCTCCACAATAAGGGTGCCTGCAACTCCGCGTCGTCCGGTGCTATGGGATTTTGGGAAGGAAACATCGTCGCAGACCAATACGGTTTCATTTGGATAATCTATCATTTCGGAGGAAATTTCGAAATTCATCACGTCACCGGCATAGTTCTTGACGATGAATAAAATCCCTCCGCCATTTTCCACAGCTTGCGCTGCAGCCAACATTTGATCGGGGGTAGGGGAAGTGAATATCTGACCCGGACATGCGGCATCTAGCATGCCGAAGCCAACAAAACCGGTATGTAATGGTTCATGTCCTGAGCCGCCGCCGGAAATTAGCGCAACTTTTCCAGGCGCAGTAGGTTTTGTGCGCTGGATAAAGTGCGGCTGGTCATTGAGTTGAATAATATCGGTATGGGCCTTCACAAAGCCTGAGAGGCTTTCAGCTAATAGATTATCCGTGCTATTGATGAGTTTTTTCATTACAAAGACTCCGGTGGGTTCGGTAATTTTGATGATAGCGTGTGCGTTCAGTCTGTTCAACCTAAAACTGCAGGTAGTTCAAAAACAAAAAAACAATATCTTTAGTTGATTAGGTGGGACTTATTTATTAATTATAGGCAAACAAAAACATTCAATGAATATCATAACGAAGGACGCGGAGACTTGCTACTTCGTGGCGTATTGAATGTGTTTTGGTTGTTAGGGTTTTAAGATTAAATGATTTGATTTTGAATGCTGCCGATGAAAAAAATCTGATACTTGTAATTGCAAAGCAGTGCGCAGGATGAATGCTTGTTAGGAACGATTACATAGGCTGCGTCTACTAAGCTTTAAGTGGCATAAAGCTTAGTGCAGGTATTGTTAACGACGCGAGTAGGTCGTGTTTTTTTATTCGTTATGTGGTTATGTTAAGAGAGGTACGTCAGTAAGGGTCTGATTCCAGTATAAAATGCAGTTATTAGCTGTTTTGCACAAATGAAATTATGAAAATGCTTGTATTTAAATGGGATCTAAGCCAGATAAGCCTTCAATGGACCAGTTAGCGAAATCAAGGGCGCCTTCGTCGCTGTCCCCGTTCTTGTAGTTAATGCGGCAAACGTATTTTTTGGTGGTTGTGTTAGCTGTAGTGTTGGTAATGTCGATTTCGGCATTAATTACGTATTGATAGTTGCCTAGACTCCAAGCGTTGAGAGGTTTTTTAGGGAAGCTGATAGTTGTGTCGGGTCCAAGCTGGGATTTAATGTAGCTATTACAGTGATTAAAGGCAATTTCGGTTAGTGGTGTTGTAATTGCAGTCTGGCCTCCTTGGTCATTGCTATCGATAAGAAATAAATCTGATTGAATGACTTTGTACACGAAAGGCATGATAACCTTACTTTGAAATATGATGAGGGCCGTGAAGCCGACGATAAAAAATAAAAAGGCGTATTTCTTTATTGATTTCATAGATTTTAAGATGGATTAAATTGGCAAGAAAGTTTGGGTTTAATTCTAACAGGAATCAATATTTTATGTGTAGAGGTATTTAATCAGACAAGGCGTAGGCGAAAGGATTTTTTTTGTGGACTGTTTTTGACTTGACAAGGTTTATTGAGCTGGTAGACTGACAGCTCACTAAATTGACTTGGTGTCATTCGTTGGTATTTTTATATATCTGCAAGTGAGAAAATGGAGTTCTAACCTTAACCCCTGGTCATAAATAATCGGGGATTTGATAAATTTTGGAGGTAGAAATGGCAGCTACAACTGAATCAGTGCGAGCTGATGC
>CANNNN010000109.1 GCA_947506075.1 Methylococcaceae bacterium | reverse complement strand
TCGTTACTACTTCCGGTTATCTCCTTTCAGATAACAAGTTTTAGCCCATGCTGGGCACACGAGTGCAGACTTTGCCTGCAAAGCAGGCGAAGCCTGCACTCCAGCACGGGGGGATTTGATAATGCAGCGCCAGAAGGGTGTTGAATTATCAGGTAAAGATCTTTATAGTTGCTCGCTATTGCCATTATTTGTTTAAATCATATCCATGCCTACTTTTGACATCATCTCCGAATTTGACAAACACGAGATTAAAAACGCCGTCGACCAAGCCAATAAAGAAGTGACCACACGCTTTGATTTTAAAGGCACGGACTCAAGCTTTGAACTAAGCGACGACAAATTGATTATGACGTCCGAATCGACCTTTCAGTTGCAGCAAATGTTCAGCGTGATCTGTACAAAACTCAGCCGGCGCGGCGTGGATATAGCCTGCATGGAAGTTGGCGAGCCCAAGCCCGGCGGCAAATCGGTGCGCCAGGAAATCATCATGAAACAGGGCTTGGATTCGGCATTAGCCAAAAAAATCGTCAAGCTGATCAAGGATAAAAAACTGAAAGTCCAGGCTGCCATTCAGGGCGACCAGGTCAGGGTGACGGGGAAAAACCGGGATGATTTGCAGGAGGTGATTAAAATGCTCAGAGCCGAAGAACTGGACATGCCGTTGCAGTTTGAAAACTTCAGGGACTAGGCTTTATCCCCGAACCTTTTTATAAACAAAATAGCCGGTCAGCGCAAGGCCCAGCCAGCCGGCAACCAACGGGCCGATCACGCCGTCATAACTGCTGACCAGATACACATAGTCCGAGCTAAGATCGGTATTAAACAGGCTTTTACTGACCTTGATTTGCCACACCCAGCAGGTATGACAGCCGATACAAAGACCCAAGCTCTCCTTTACCTGAGTTCTGAGTACGCCTAGAAAAATTCCGACCATCAACAAGGCTGAAAATGCCGATAGAATGTCCGGGTTCAGTAAATTGGCAAAGGCTTCTGCCAGCAAGCCAAAGCCGCTTGATAGTTGAACTTGCTGTAGCGGTATATCGGTTTTGCTGTTTATAAAATGCAATGCCGCATAATAAGTGCCGCTAAGTAAAATGACCGCGATGACCGGCAGCTTGTTTTTTAAACCGGCAAAGAGTATGCCTCGAAATAGCGGCTCCTCAATCAATGAAATCAGCAGCGCCAGTAATAATGAAACCAGCGTTTTTTCAGCCACCCAAGCAAAAGTCCATAGCTGCGATTGATCAAGACTGTTGATGCCTAAGGCATACTGGATGATGAACACCGGCAGCAAGGTCATAAATCCCAAGCCAAATCCCAATAATAACTGCTTAAAAAAAACGGCTTTTGGAGCAAATCCTAAATCGCTGCGGTTAAGTTTCAGGTAGGCCATGGCCGGAAAAATACTCAGCACTAAAAATAACTGCGTCGTTTTGGAAATTATTTTGGCCAAAGAAAGCTGACCTGCTACACCCTGAAAAATAAAATAGCCTGCGATGCAGGCCAGGGATGACGCCACCAGCAACACCAAGAGCGGCACCAGCGTATAGATAATTTTTTTGCTCATTTTAAAAAACCCTTTGGCCGGCGAAAACCAGAAAACATGCCCTTGGCTGTACGGCAAGCCTATGCTGATATATTTCGTGGACTGGATTTTTTACAATCATGGACTGGGTGCTTTGCCAAAATCGCCCCATAACAATTGTACGGCGGCCAAGGCGGCGAGCGATGCGGTTTCGGTTCTTAAGATTCGGGCACCCAAGCGGACCGGAATAAAGCCGGAAGCTTTGGCTATGTCGCGTTCCTGATCGGAAAAGCCGCCCTCGGGACCGGTCAGCAAAGTCACCCTTCGACTACGCTCGAGGCAAGCATTGATGCTTTCAGGCTGTAATTCCGTTAAGCTCGTTAGCGCATAAGGGTCGAGAAACACTTTTAGTCCCTGCTGCTTGCTTACCCAATTTGGCAGCGCTTCCACTTCCGGCATTGCGGGAAGAACGGTTCTGCCGCTTTGTTCGGCGGCATGTTGAACGATTTTTTGCCAATGCAACAGACGTTGCGGCTTTTTTTCGCCTTTAAATTGCACGACGCAACGCTCGGTCAGTAACGGCGTGATCTGGTTAACGCCCAGTTCCACGGCCTTTTGCACGACCAAATCCATACGATCGCCCCGCGAGATACCCAAGCCCAAGCTTATCTGCAACGGCGACTCCACACTACGGTCTGTCCATTGCTCGATGGCTATCAGCACGGCTTTACGGCTGACTTCGGCAACCGTGCACAGATATTCTCCGCCCTGGCCGTTAAATAAAATGATGGCCGCGTCTTTTTTCAGCCGCAGCACCGTCCTGACATAATGACCGTTGTCATCATCCAGTTCGATGATTTTTCCGGTAGCTAGTAATACCGGTGTATATAATCGTGAGACTCGCATAATTCAGTCCATAAGCGCATGCGCTATGCCTTGCTCAGCAACCTCGGCGATCAACGACAGCTCGGCTTCGGTAACAATATAGGGCGGCATAAAATAAATGACATTGCCCAAGGGGCGTAATAATACACCTCTTGACAGCGCGTATTGATAGACTTTAAGTCCGCGACGCTCCTGCCAGGGGAATGGCTCTCTCGTGTGTTTGTTTTTGACCATTTCAATTGCCAGTATCATGCCGGTCTGCCTGACTTCGGAGACCTGCGGATGGTCGTGGAATCGCAGCGCCGCTGTGGCCATGCTTTGAGCCAAGGCCTGGTTTTTTACTATGATATTTTGTTGCTGAAATATTTCTATCGTCGCCAAGCCTGCGCGGCAGGCTAGCGCGTTTCCGGTATAGCTATGGGAGTGCAAAAAGGCGGTCATGTTTTGATAATCAGCATAGAAGGCCTGATAAACATTATCCGTCGTTAACACCGCCGACAACGGCAAGTAGCCGCCGGTCAGGCCTTTGGACAAACACATAAAATCAGGACTGATGGCCGCCTGTTCACAGGCAAACAGCGTTCCGGTACGGCCGAAACCGACCGCGATTTCATCGGCGATCAAATGCACCTTGTATTTATCGCAAGCCTCGCGCAGCAATTTTAAATACACCGGATCATACATGCGCATACTGCCGGCGCACTGCACCAGAGGTTCGATGATGACAGCGCAAACGGTAGTGCTGTGTTGTTGCAGCGCCTGTTCCATCAGTTCGAAGCGCCGCGTCGAATAATCCGCCCAGGACTCGCCGGGTTCTCGGTGATAACAGTCAGGCCCCGGCACGGTGATCACATCCATCAATAAGGGCGCGTAGGTTTCTTTATACAGAGGGACATTGCCGACGGCTAAGGCGCCCAAAGTTTCGCCGTGATAGCTGTTTTCCAGCGTGATGAATCTGGTTTTTTGAGTTTGACCCAGGTTACGCCAATAATGAAAACTCATTTTCAGCGCGACTTCTACCGCAGACGAGCCATTGTCAGCATAAAAACACCTGTTCAGCCCTACCGGAGTTATTTCAACCAGCTTTTCCGCCAGCTGGACCGCAGCCTCATGGGTGAATCCGGCAAAAATAACATGCTCCAGCGTATCAAGCTGGTCTTTTAAGGCCGCATTGATGCCAGGATTGGCATGACCGAATAAATTGACCCACCAGGAGCTGATCGCATCGAGATAGCGGTTCCCGTCAAAATCTTCCAGCCAGATGCCCTGGCCTTTTTTGATCGGAATAATCGGGAAGGTTTCGTGATCTTTCATCTGCGTGCAGGGATGCCACAGAACGGAAAGATCGCGCTTGGAGAGGGATTGATTAGACAAGGTAAATGAACTATTCATATTTAGCGTCTATGGTAGCTTAAGCGAATTGACAAAAGAAGTTACATCCTCGTTCTCAACGCGGTCATAAATATCGCTGACCGATAAGGTTAAGCCCACGGATTCAAAGGTCACGTCATCGCCCAGAAAATAATGCCGAGAGATCCAGCCCTCGCTACGGCGGCAGACTTCGACATCGACAAAATCCTGTTCGATCAACACATATTCTTTTAACGAACTCAGGGTTTGATAGGCGAATTTTTTAGCGGTTTCGTCGATACGGCGCGTGGATTTTGACAAGACCTCGACAAGAATTACGGGGTTTTCGGTGTAATAAGCGTCCTCGGTGTCGTCCTTGCACACCACCATTACGTCGGGATAAAAGAATTTGCTTCCAACCTTTACTTTAATATCCGACGCAAAGGTTTCGCAAGTTTTGTTTTTTAATTGATTGCCAAATTCCCTGCTGACATTCCCTGTAATACGCTGATGATTTTTACTTGCGCCCGCCATCGCGTAAACAGCGCCGTCAATATACTCGTGCTTTGTTTCGCTAGTCAGTTCGCCTTGTAAATAGGCTGCTTCGCTAAGCCATTCGGCTTGTTGTTTTGATTCTAGCGCCATGATTTCACCTCAATGAATTGTGTATCAGACAGAGTGGATGATTCGCAATCAGTACAGTTGCCGCAGATTCGAAGATTATAATTAAATTCCGAACAGCCTATAGGCTAAGCTGGGTTTAATCTCCGTATCTGTGGCGACATATTTTTAGAGGATTTACTTTAAATTTTCCAAAATAGCCAAAGTAGGCGCCGCCTGATTCATCGTGTAGAAATGCAAGCCCGGCGCGCCGCCATCGAGTAAGCGTTGACAAAGCTTGCTGACCACTTCCAGACCGAAGGCCTGTATAGCTTCCCTGTCATCGCCAAAACTTTCCAGACGTTTTCTAAGCCAGCGTGGAATATCCGCGCCGCACATTTCGGAAAAGCGAAATAATTGCGCATATTGGGTGATCGGCATAATGCCAGGCACAATAGGAATGTTTATGCCGTTTTTTTCACAGGCATCGACAAAATAAAAATAGGCTTCGGCATTGTAGAAATACTGGGTGATGACTGCATCGGCACCCGCTTCAACTTTACGCTTGAAGTTTTTAAAATCTTCGACGCCGCTGACGGCTTGAGGATGGACTTCGGGGTAGCCGGCCACATGAATCTGAAAATGAGCGCCGGTTTCCTGACGGATAAACGCAACCAGTTCATTGGCATAGCGAAATTCTCCGGCCGACATCATCCCGGAAGGTAAGTCGCCTCTTAATGCGACAATTTTGGTAATGCCATGCTCCTGATAGTCTTTAAGTATCGCGCGAATATTGGCTTTGGTCGACGCGACGCAGGACAAATGTGGAGCGGCTGAAACGCCTTTGGCTTGAATATCGACGACTGTCGTAAAGGTAAGATCACGGGTAGAGCCACCTGCGCCAAAGGTCACCGAAAAAAAGTCGGGATTAAGCTTTGCCAGTTTGCTTTGCACCACTTGCAGGCTTGCTGCGCCTTCATCGGTTTTTGGGGGGTAAAATTCGAAACTGAATAACTGGGGATGCTGGTTTTGTGCTTGCATGTTTGGGTCTCACTGACGGGAATCTGGTGTGTATCGTTCCCACGGTTTTACATTCCGCTGCGGACGTGCTGCATCCGTGTCGCTAGCTGCGACACGGCCTGCATTCCCACGAAGGCCGTGGGAACGATGATTAATCAATAACGATAATGATCAGCCTTAAACGGACCTTCAACTGGAACATTGATGTATCTGGCTTGTTCGTCAGTTAGTACGGTCAGATTTACACCCAGCTGTTTAAGATGCGATCTCGCGACTTTTTCGTCCAGCTTCTTGGGCAGTATGTAAACCTTGTTTTCATACTGGGCAGCATTTTCCCAAAGTTCCATTTGCGCCAGAACCTGGTTGCAGAATGAGTTAGACATTACAAAGCTAGGATGGCCTGTGCCACAACCTAGGTTTACCAATCGGCCTTCTGCCAGAATAATCAGGCGTTTTCCGTCAGGGAAAATCACATGATCGACTTGGGGCTTGATGTTTTCCCACGTGTATTGACGCAAGGATGCGATGTCGATTTCCGCATCAAAATGACCGATATTGCAGACGATCGCCTGGTCTCTCATCGCCACCATGTGCTGATGAGTGATGATATTGAAGTTGCCGGTCGCGGTAACAAAAATATTAGCCAACGGCGCTGCATCTTCCATCGTTACAACGCGATAACCTTCCATCGCCGCTTGCAGTGCGCAAATCGGGTCGATTTCGGTAATCAATACAGTCGCGCCCAGTCCACGTAAGGATTGTGCGCAGCCTTTACCGACATCGCCATAACCGCAGACGACGGCAATTTTGCCAGCTATCATCACGTCGGTGGCGCGCTTGATGCCGTCAACCAGTGATTCGCGGCAACCGTACAGGTTATCGAATTTTGATTTGGTGACCGAATCGTTAACATTAAAGGCAGGGACTTTTAACGTGCCTTTGGCAACCATTTCATACAGACGCAATACGCCGGTCGTTGTTTCTTCGGACAGGCCTTTGATATCGGCCATTAATTCAGGATATTTTTCATGCATCATGACGGTCAAATCGCCGCCATCATCCAGTATCATGTTCGGGCGCCAGCCATCAAGACCGTCTATAGTTTGAGCGATACACCATTCGGCTTCTTCTTCAGTTTCACCTTTCCAGGCGAAAACCGGAATGCCAGCCTCTGCCATAGCAGAGGCTGCATGATCCTGAGTAGAAAAAATGTTGCACGAAGACCAGCGCACGGTTGCGCCCAAAGCAGTCAGGGTTTCGATCAATACCGCTGTCTGTATGGTCATGTGCAAACAGCCGGCGATACGTGCTCCTGCCAGAGGTTGTGCGGCGCCGAATTCTTCGCGCAGAGCCATTAAGCCCGGCATTTCGGTTTCTGCGATATTGATTTCCTTACGGCCCCAAGCTGCAAGAGCGATATCGGCGACTTTATAATCTTGTTGGCTCATTATGTTTTCCGTGTTTAGTTTAAATTAAAGACCGGCCGCATCTTTCAATGCGTCAACCTTATCGGTTTTTTCCCAGCTAAAGGAATCTTCGGTACGACCGAAATGTCCATAAGAAGCCGTTGTTTGATAGATAGGCTTTAACAAGCCCAACATCGCAATCAAGCCTTTGGGTCTTAAGTCAAAAATGTCTCTGACAATTTGCACTAGTCTATCTTCACTAATTTTGCCTGTACCGAAGGTTTCTATGCTGATGGACGTAGGTTCTGCTACACCGATCGCGTAAGAAACCTGAAGTTCACAGCGTTCGGCTAAACCTGCAGCAACAATGTTTTTTGCCACATAACGAGCCATGTAGGCCGCAGAGCGGTCAACTTTTGACGGATCCTTGCCAGAAAACGCACCGCCGCCGTGTCTGGCCATGCCGCCGTAAGAGTCAACGATAATTTTACGGCCGGTTAAGCCGCAGTCACCGACGGGGCCGCCGATAATGAATTGACCGGTTGGGTTAATAAAGTACTTGGTATCTTTATGCAGCCATTCTTTAGGCAGTACCGGCAGAATGATTTCATCCATGACCGCTTCATGCAAGGCTTTAACGCTGATTTCTGGCGAATGCTGGGTGGATAAAACCACCGCATCTATTGCTACCGGTTTGTTATTTTCGTAGCGGAAGGTAACCTGACTTTTAGCGTCTGGACGCAGCCATGGCAGGGTTTTATTTTTACGTATTTCCGCCTGACGCTTGACCAAAAGATGAGCGTAGGTGATTGGAGCGGGCATCAGCACATCGGTTTCATTGCTGGCGTAACCGAACATTAAGCCCTGGTCGCCGGCGCCTTGTTCGTGATCATCGCCCTCATCAACTCCCATCGCAATATCGGCCGATTGCTTGCCTATCGCATTTAAAACTGCGCAGCTTTGACCGTCAAAACCGATATCGCCGTTATCATAACCGATGTCACAAACGACTTTCCGCACCAGGGTTTCAAGATCAACCCAGGCATCGGTAGTGACTTCGCCAGCCAAAATAACCATACCGGTTTTAACCATGGTTTCGCAAGCTACGCGCGAGCGAGGATCTTGCGCCAACAGCGCATCAAGTACTGCATCTGAAATTTGATCGGCAACCTTGTCAGGATGCCCTTCTGAAACCGACTCTGATGTAAAAGTATAATTATTGCTCACGCTACCACCTTTGAAAATGTAAAACCCGGATGTACAAAAGGCTGCGTAAGCAGCCTTCTTTTGTGTGGTGGGCCCTGTAGGACTTGAACCTACGACCTGCCGATTATGAGTCG
>CANNNN010000108.1 GCA_947506075.1 Methylococcaceae bacterium | reverse complement strand
ATCCGCTTATCCTCATTCTGTTTTTGGCTGCTAAGCAGCCGCAATGAATTTTTCTAAAATATTATCCAGAAAATTCCAGCCTTGTTCCGAACAATAATAGTGATTATGTTGCCGGATAAGCAAGTTTTGTTTCACACAAGCGGATAAGGCAGGTTCCAGCGTAGTCACCGCAAGCCCCGTCGCTCTCTGGTAGGCTTCCAGCGTAAATCCCTGCTTCAGGCGTAAATGATTCATCATAAACTCTAAAGGCAGCTCCGCAGCAGCAATCGTATCGGCTCCGCCGTTTTGCTGCGAGTTGATTAAATACTGCTCCGGGCTTTTAGGCTTAAAGCTGCGGATAACGGAATGCGGTAAACTTTGGCTGATTTTCCCGTGAGCACCTGCACCTATGCCCAAATAATCGCCAAACTGCCAATAATTAACATTATGAACGCATTGCCGACTAGGCTTACTGTAGGCGGAGACCTCGTATTGCTGGTAATCAGCTTGTGCCAATAGCTTCTGACAGTCTTTTTGACTGCTGAATATCGCTTCATCATCGGGCAGTTTAGGCGGAAATTTATGAAACCAGGTATTGGGTTCCAAGGTCAGCTGATAAAAGGAAATATGGCTAGGCTTAAGGCTTATAGCAGTTTCTATATCTATTTTACTGCTGCCTGGACTTGCACCCGGCAAGCCGAACATCAAATCCAGATTGAAATTATCAAAGCCCGAAAGGTGCGCAATCTCGGCCGCACGAATGGCTTCCTGGGCCGAATGAACCCTGCCCAGTTTTTTTAATAAAGCATCGTTAAAACTTTGTATGCCTATCGATAAACGGTTGATGCCCAGCGCCCTGAACTCTGCAAATTTATGGCTTTCAAAAGTGCCCGGATTTGCTTCGAGCGTGATTTCAAGCTTATCTTTAAAGCTCAGCTGTTGCTCTATGCCACGCAATAAGCGATTAAGCGATTCAGGTGAAAACAAACTGGGCGTGCCGCCGCCGATAAAGATGCTGCTGATCGGCCGGGTGATATCATAGCGTTGAATGTCGCAAGCCAAATCAGCCAGCAATGCCGTGATATAAGCGTCTTCAGGCGTATCGGATTTAACCGCATGTGAATTAAAATCGCAATAAGGGCATTTTTTAATACACCAGGGTATATGGATATAGAGACTAAGCGGCAACAAGAGATTTTTTGCTAGATGGTTTAAAATGCATCATAGTTTAACACCAATATTCAAAGAGAGAGCTTATGAAACTGCTACTGGTTGAAGACGACGAAATGCTGGGCGAGGGACTGGTCGAAGGCTTGAAGATGGAAGGTTACGTGGTTGACTGGCTGACCAACGGCAGGCTTGCTGACGAAGCTTTAAAAATGAATAGTTATGAGCTGATCGTACTGGACCTTAACTTGCCGGATATGGAAGGCCTGGACATCCTGAAAGCGTTACGCGCGCGCAAAGATGAAACGCCGGTGATGGTCTTGACCGCCAAGGATACTGTTCCTGATCGCGTCATGGGACTGGACAGCGGGGCCGATGATTTTGTGATCAAGCCGTTTGAGCTCGATGAAGTGTGCGCACGGTTAAGAGCATTAGCCAGAAGAAACGAGGGCCGTAGCGTACCCAATATAGAGTATAAAGGTATTGTGCTGGATCCAGCCTCGCATCAGGTTACCTGGCATAATCAAAAAATTGATTTGTCGCAAAAAGAATTTGAGATACTGAGCTTTTTAATGGCCAATGTCGGCCGGGTTATTTCCCGCGCCCGACTGGAAGAAAGCCTGTACTCCTGGGATTCCGATGTAGAAAGCAATACCGTAGAGGTACACATTCATCATTTAAGAAAAAAACTAGATCCGTCCATTATCCGTACCGTCCGGGGTGTGGGTTATATTATCGATGAAGAAGATTAATGAATTATTCGCTACGCCAGTTATTATTGTTTAGCCTGCTTTCCGCCTCGATGTTGATCTGGGGAGTGACGGCCTATATGAGTTATAAAGTCACCCGTGACGAAGTCGCCAGCCTGTTTGATGCAGAATTGGCCCAGTCTGCAAAAGTGCTGCATGTGTTTGTCGAAAGCCTGGTAAGGGAAGGTTCACTATCCAAACATTGGGCGCAAGAACAGACCGATAAACGGCTCCACGTCAACACCCGGGGCAAGCGTAAAAAACAAAGTGCCTTTCAGATCTGGGCTAAAGGGGACGGTTTATTATTGCGCTCGGAAAGTTCGCTTGAATTTGCGGTGTTAGGCTTTAACAAAAAAAAAGTTGATGACCAATTATGGGATGTGTTTGACGGACTGTTGGAGGAAAACGCTTTAGACCATAAATACGAAACAAAAGTCGCCTTTCAGCTATGGTCAAAAACCGACGGCTTATTGTTACGTTCGGAAAGCGCGCCAACCTTTGCCTTTTCCTCTGCAGATCATGGTTTTAGCGAAACTGATATTGACGGCCATTTGTGGCACGTGTTCAGCATCTTTAGCTCAAATGGCGAATATATTATTCATGTCGGGCAAAAAGAAGAGATACGCGCCGAATTAACCGATGAATTATCGGCGCAATTGGTCATGCAATTTCTGGTCGGTTTGCCGATTTTAGGCCTGGTTATCTGGATTATTGTCGGGCATGCGTTAAGTCCGCTTAATCGCCTGGAAATAGCCCTCTCCCGGCGAGAAGCCAGCTTTCTTAAACCGCTGTCCAGTAAAAAGCTACCCAAGGAAATCATCCCGGTAGTCAATGAAATTAACAACCTGTTTGCCCAGCTTGAGCAGGCTTTTGAGCATGAGCGCCAGTTTACCGCCGATGCCTCGCACGAACTAAGAACACCGCTGGCCGGACTGCTGACCCAGGCTCAGGTTGCGATGCGTACCCGTGATGAGACGGTACGGCATCAGGCGCTGAAGCGAATTGAACAAGGCGTTAATCGCATGACCTACATGGTGCAACAGTTATTGACCTTTTCACGGATTGAGTCCGGCACTGAGTTTATAGCCAAAGAAACGATGTCGCCGAGCCGTGAGGTCATGCGCATTATTGCCGAACTGGATCCGGCTGCGCATAAAAAACACATCACTGTGGAATATGACGAAGTCAACGCGGCGCCCATCGTAGCCAACACCTTGCTGATCAATATTTTGGTTCGGAATATTATTGACAACGCGATCAAATATACCCCGGCCCAGGGCATGGTAAGAGTTAGTCTTACCGGGACGCCCCACCACCTCGCATTATGTGTTGAGGACTCGGGACCGGGCATTGCGCCCGATCAATATGAAAACTCCCTAAAACGCTTTCATCGCTGCGTTGAAACCGCCAACAAAGCACAGGGCACCGGCCTTGGCTTTTCTATCGTGCAACGCATTGCATCAATACATGGCGCCGAACTGGTATTGGGCGAATCCGACTTGGGCGGCTTGAAAGTGACGGTTATATTTCCGTTGCCGGTCAGGGCCGTGGTTAAAAAGAATCTGGGTAAATTAAGTTTTTTTACGATCAAGAAAAGCGCATGAAAAAGCCATTCTCCGTCAATGCATAACATCAGTTCATTCGCAGCCAATCATCAGGTTCCTCAATAACAGGATTAACCAGCGTTCCAATGCCCTCAATTTGAATCCGGGCGGTTTGCCCCGGCAGCATATAACCCCGAGGTTTCATGCTTACGCCGACCCCGCTTGGCGTTCCGGTAGTAATCACATCGCCGGGTTCCAGGGTCATTGCTTGCGATAAATAGGCAATCATTTCATAGCAATTAAAAATCATCTGCCGGGTATTGGAATTTTGCCGCAGTTCATCATCTATCCAGGTTTTAAGATCAAGGCTATGCGGATCGCAGATTTCATCAGAGGTTACCAGCCAAGGCCCCAGCGGGCCATGAGTATCGAAGGATTTCCCCAGCGTAAAAGTCGGCGAACGAAACTGCCAGTCGCGCACCGACACATCATTGGCTATCGTAAACCCTGCTATGCTCTGATGAGCCTTATCGACCGACACATGGCGGCAACGGGTGCCGATCACAAATGCCAGCTCGCCTTCATAATCCAGTTTATCGGAAACTTTAGGCCTATGTATCGCATCTTGGTGGCCAATAACACAACTACCTTGCTTGGTGAAAAAACTGGGATATTCAGGTCTTTCTAGTCCGGTTTCTTCAATATGATCGGCATAGTTCAAGCTGATTCCTAAATATTTACCCGGCCTGGGCACCGGCGCATGCAGCTTGACCAGATCCAGAGCAATACGATCGTTACCGCTGTCAATCTGTCGCTGCATAGCTTCCAGCGCAGACCCACCGGCGCTTAGAAATTCAAGCATCGTTGCCGGGATTTTAGTATTATTTTTACCGTCAACGATTAAGCCATCAACGACCGCGCCTACGCGGGTTTGGTTATTATAGGTAAAGGTTACCAGTTTCATCAGTTAAGCCTATCCGGTTGATTTCAAGTACGGCTATTGTAAACATAAGAGTTTGCGCAAAAAAAAGATATAATTAATGGTTTTTTTAACTTAATGAGGATCAGAACATGAACGAAAACTGGATTGCCCCCTCCATCCTGTCAGCCAATTTCGCAAAATTGGGTGAAGAAGTTGATAATGTTTTAAAGGCAGGCGCCGATGTGGTGCATTTTGACGTGATGGATAACCACTTCGTGCCCAACCTGACCATCGGACCTTTGGTTTGCGAAGCGCTGAGAAAGCATGGCGTTACCGCGCCGATCGACGTGCATTTGATGGTCGAACCTGTGGATCGCCTGATTCCGGACTTTGCTAAAGCCGGCGCCAGCATTATTACCTTCCATCCCGAAGCCTCGGTGCATATCGACCGCACCCTGCAATTGATCAAAGATTGCGGTTGCAAAGCAGGCCTGGTATTTAATCCCGGCACCTCGCTGCATTATCTGGATTATGTGATGGACAAGCTGGATATGATTTTGTTGATGTCGGTTAACCCGGGCTTTGGCGGTCAATCCTTTATCCCTTCGGCGCTGGATAAATTAAGACTGGTCAGAAAAAGAATCGACGACAGCGGTCTGGACATACGCCTGGAAATTGATGGCGGCGTTAAAGTCGACAATATCCGCGACATTAAGGCGGCCGGGGCCGATACTTTCGTGGCAGGTTCTGCTATATTCAGCCAGCCGGATTATAAAAAAGTGATTGATGAAATGCGCGTTGAGCTGGCTAAGGCGGTTTAACAATCAACATCGTTCCCATGCCCGTCCTGAGCATTGTCGAAGGGCTTCGGCGTGGGAACAATCATCATCCATACGCATTGAATAGCAAAAATGACCCCAGAACAATTCAATCACTTTGCCCGGCAGGGCTACAACCGCATCCCGATTTGCCGCGAAGTGCTGGCCGACTTGGATACGCCATTGAGCGCCTATCTAAAACTGGCTGACGGGCCGTATTCGTATTTATTCGAATCGGTACACGGCGGCGAACAGTGGGGTCGTTATTCGATCATCGGCCTGCCTTGTCTTACCATCGTCAAAATTACCGGCAATCAAATCTGTCTGGAACAAAATGGCAAACTTCTGGAATCGGTCACGCACGATAATCCGTTGATTTGGATAGAGGAGTTTAAAGAACGCTACAACGTCCCCGACATCGACACACTGCCCCGCTTTAACGGCGGTTTGGTCGGTTATTTCGGCTATGAGACCGTCGGCTATATCGAGCCGAAATTGCGTAGCACGGGAAAGCCTGATCCATTGGGCAATCCGGACATCCTGCTAATGGTGTCGGAAGAAATACTGGTATTCGATAACTTGTCCGGCAAAATGCTGCTGCTGACACACGCGAATCCCGAACACGATAATGCCTACAACCTTGCCGTTGCACGGATTGATGCTTTGGCCGTCAAACTGCGTGAGCTGCAAGCAAAACCTGCCAAGCATCACGCCCCCCAAAAGGTCGAAGAAACCGATTTCATCTCCGGTTTTACCCAACAGGGCTTTGAAGATGCCGTCTTGAAAGCCAAAGAATACATCACCGACGGGGACATCATGCAAGTGGTGTTATCGCAACGCATGTCGATACCTTACACCGCTTCGCCGCTTAATTTATACCGGGCTTTGCGTTGCTTGAATCCGTCGCCATACATGTTTTACCTGAACCTGGACGATTTTCATATCGTCGGCTCATCGCCGGAAATACTGGTCAGGTTGGAAGACAACATGGTCACGGTACGCCCGATTGCCGGAACGCGTCGGCGCGGAGAAACCCAGGAACAAGACCTTGAACTGGAAAAGGAGCTGCTGGCCGATCCCAAAGAACTGGCCGAGCATTTGATGCTGATCGACTTGGGCCGCAACGATGTGGGCCGAGTTGCACAAATCGGCAGCGTGCAGTTGACCGACAAAATGATCGTCGAACGCTATTCTCATGTGATGCACATCGTTTCCAACGTCACCGGATCACTGCAGCAAGGCGAGAATGCGTTTGATGTGCTGGCCGCGACTTTTCCGGCCGGCACCGTCAGCGGCGCACCGAAAATTCGCGCGATGGAAATTATCGCCGAACTCGAACCGGTCAAGCGCGGCGTTTACGCCGGCGCAGTCGGCTACATCGCCTGGTCAGGAAACCTTGATACCGCGATTGCGATCAGAACCGCCGTGATCAAGGACAACAGGTTATATATACAAGCCGGTGCCGGTATCGTCTACGATTCCGTGCCCAGAAATGAATGGGATGAAACCATGAATAAAGGCCGTGCAATATTTCGCGCCGTAAGTATGGCCGAAGCAGGCTTGGAAGGAGAACAAGCATGAGTGCAGTCAAAGTCGTGATGATCGATAACTATGACTCGTTCACTTACAACCTGGTGCAATATTTCGGCGAATTAGGCGCCAAGGTGACCGTGCTACGCAACGATCAGGTTAGCGTAGAAGACCTAGAAAAGCTCTGCCCCGACAAACTGGTGATTTCCCCCGGCCCCTGCACGCCGAAGGAAGCAGGTGTCTCCGTGGCCGCCATCTTAAAATTCGCAGGAAAAACGCCTATCTTGGGAGTTTGTCTCGGACATCAAAGCATCGGCTATGCGTTCGGCGGCACTATCGTCCACGCCAAAAGCATCATGCACGGTAAAACCTCGCTTGTTTTTCATAATAACCAGGGCGTATTCAAAGGACTAAATAATCCGTTTACCGCCACCCGTTATCATTCTCTGGTCATCGAACAGGAGACCTTACCTGATTGTCTGGAAATAACCGCCTGGACGCAGGATGAATCAGGTAAGCTGGATGAAATCATGGGCGTAAGACACAAACACCTGGATATTGAAGGCGTGCAATTCCATCCCGAGTCGATTCTGACTGAGCATGGGCATGATATGTTGCGGAATTTTCTGGAGCGGTGATGTTGCCAGACTTGAGTAAGGAATCGGGAGTAACAAGGTTTGCAAGCCCGGTTACTCACGTTTAGTACATTACCGAGGTATTCAAATGTTTCTATCGGGGCTGTAAACCCCGGTAAACTTCGACATAAAGCTTTAATTTTTCTTCGTGAACTTCATGTCTTTCGTGATTAACTAATCAGGAGTAAATAATGCTTCGTATCGTCTGGCTAATCTTAAGCGCAATATTATTCACCTCCGTCACTCAGGCCAAACCGCTAACTCCGGAACAGGTGCCGGATCCTCTAAAGCCCTGGATAGCTTGGGCATTACAGGACAGCCCCGATCCCGACTGTCCTTTTATCTATAACAATTTTCAGCAAAAACGCTGTAACTGGCCCACGCAAATACAGCTGGAGCTAACGACAGACAAAGGCGTTTTTTCAATCAACGAACGTGCTTACCGGGACGGCTGGATCAGCCTACCGGGAGATGAAAAACACTGGCCGCTTAATGTGACAGCTAATAACAAGCCTGCGCTGGTCATGAATAAAGACGGCATACCTTCTGTTAAACTGGCAGCGAACATACTGTATCAGATTGATGGCGAGTTCCGCTGGAACTCTATTCCGGATAACTTAAGATTACCCGAAGATATCGGTCTGATCGCTCTGCGCATTAATGGCGCGGGCATACCGACGCCAGCCATAAAAGACGGGCAACTCTGGTTAAAGGAAAGTGAAACTGGCTTAAAAAAACCGGAAAATATCCAGAATAATCTGGATATCCAGGTCTTTCGAAAAATCACCGATGAAGT